>CALHFG010000086.1 GCA_938029215.1 uncultured Acidimicrobiales bacterium
ACCAGCTGCCGCCACCGCCGCCGCCCCCACCGCCACCGACACCACCACTGAATCCGCCGCCTCCGCTGCTGGATGACGACGGAGCAGTCGATGCGGTGGAAGTAGCGCGGGACATCGACGGGCCCATGGAGGCAACGTAGAAGTGTTGGGCTGGCAGGTGGTGAAACCGTGGATCAGTCTTGATCTCTTCGATGATGTGCTTCCACTTGTCCTCGTACCCGAAGGCGATCGCCCACGGCGTGTAACCGGCGAATCGGTCCGGCTCGATCATGTTGAGCGCACTTTCGGGTTCTAGCTCGCTGATGAAACGGCGGAGCGCCTCGACCTCGAGCCAGCGTGAAGTTCCTTCCGGGGTGCGAACGTAGAGCTCCCAGGATCGGAACGTCAGGGTGAGGGCGCTTCCCAAAACAAGACCGGCCCCAACGAGCAGAGGTAGGAGGAATGGGGACCATCGGATCGCAAGTCCGCTGGTTACGGCGATCGCAACGGCTCCGACGAGCATCATCAACGCACCAAAGAAAAACGCTTTGACCCGTCGGGAGTCGCCGTCGGTGTCCCAGTACCCGCTGCGGCTCTTCCAATCGTTCAGATCATCGTCGAGTCCTCGCCATGCGCTCGCGAAGGAAGGGTTGTACTTCGCCAAGTCGACATCATCGTCGTCCTCGAAGAGCTTGTTGATTCGCGCTGCGCTCGTCGGACGGGGCGCCACGCTCCCTCGACGAAGGGTGATGTCGCTGTCGTTGGCGCCGTCCATTTCAATTTCGCCGAGCGTGACGGCTTCGATTAACCAGGCGACCTTGTGCTCGGGGCGAACGCCTTCTCGCACAAGCATCCCACCCTGCGGTGCGCTGATGCCCCGCGGCGGGTCGAGCGAGGGGTACACCAAACGGGCCATCTCGGCCTCGTCGGCCAATCGGTAGCTCTCGAAGGAATCGATGTCGTCGATGAACCCCAGCGAGGTTGCGGTTGTATCGAGGATCTGTTCCCTTCCCTGACGACGAACTAACCGCCCGATGACCGGCGATGCGGCCAAGACCGACACGAGCGCAACGGCCATCGGAATGAGAACACTCATCCCGGAACTGAGCGCCACGTTGGGAGGGGTCGGAGGGATCGATGGTGGCGCAGAAAGCGGTGGGCCCAGTTCGGCCGACAGCGTAATTCCCTCGCCCCTGGACAGGCTGCCGGTTGTGAGCATGAGGTGTCCGGGCTCAACGATCTCTGCGGTGCAGCCGCCAAAGCTCCTTCGCCGCCCCACATCACAGCGTGGGTCGAGAAGTTCGCGGTCGGAGATCACGTGTATCTCGGCGCTCGAGATCCCGACATCCCACTCTGTTCCGATGGCGTTCCATGAGAACTCGCTATCGCGTTCAAGCGTGTCGAGTGAATACTGGAGGACATACCGATGTCGTCCTCGTATCGTCTGCCTCGGGTTGCCAATGCGTACCGATGGGCGTGAACCAAACGAGATTTGTGTGTCGTCGGGGGCGGTCGCTGAAGTGACGACAACGCCCAGTTCACGGTCGAGATCGGGAATCGTGCGGAAGATGCCGCGCCGAGACTTGAGGCCGAAGTCGTAGTCGATTGCCTCGGTGATGACTGCGTCAGTCTCCGAACTGAGGACCGCGACGGTCCAGTAGTTGGCTATTCGTTCGTTGTCGAGGACCCAGCTGCCAGCGAGGGCAAGCAGGGGGGCGATCAGCGAAACGAGGAGAATCCCCGCGGTTGTTACCTGCCGTCGTTGGGTGATCACGAACTGACTCTAGTTGGCCGCTTGGAGGCGGTACCGGTGTCGGTTCGCGTGGGTCAGCACAGATATAGGGAGTATTTGAGCAAATGAAAGTGGCGCCGACGAGGGAAAAACGGCGGCGGCACATTTTCTCCCTCGCCGGTCGCCAAGGCCGAAGGTACACGGTCAATTTCGAAGGCGCTCAAATTCTAGAACCTGTGGTTCGGTTGGACACGCAGCGCACTCATGCGCGCTGCTACTTGCTGTTTTCCCAGTTCAGTGGATTCGAGCCTCTGACCTCGGTAGAAGCGCCTCGGTGTTTGCCGCATGGGTTCACTGTGTAACGAAGTCGAAGTTTGTTGGCTGCTCACTAGGCAGATTTCTGCTGCGGAAGCCGCCGGTTCAAATTCGTGTTTGTCGACATATGTCGCTTGTTTGGGGGGAGTCTATTTACCCAACATGTTCGATCCGAACCCTATGGGCGCGCCGCAGACGAGCGAGCTCAGGAGCTCTTGGCCTGCTCGAAGATGGTCTTGCGTATGACCTCACTGGCGGTGAATCGTCCGATTGGGCCCGTGGAATACACCGCGTTGGAGACTCGTCCGTCAGGGTCGACCAGGAAGGCGGTTGCGTGGGTGAACGTGCGATCACCTTCTTGGATGTGAGCACCGGTCGCGGTGGCCAACGCTTTCGCGTCGACCTGGGCGAACATCGGGTAGCCCACGTGCAGACCTTCCTTTAACTTGGCTACTGATTCGATCGAATCGACGGATGCCGCGACCACTTTCACGCCGAGGCTCTTCAAGGGCAGTCCATGTACAGCGAAGTCAACCAACTGGTGACGGCAGTACGGTCACCAGTCGCCCCGGTAGTACATGATGACCGCCCAGTTGCCGGCGACCTTTGCGGTCAGGTCTACTTCGTTGCCATCGAGATCGGTCGCCATGAGCGGCGGTAGGAGGTCCCCGGTTGCAAGTTGAGTGGTCATTTTCTCAAACTAGACCAGCAATCGACCACCGACCGCATTTAGTACTTGGCGAACTCGGCTTGCCCAGCGGCGGTGAGGCGTAGCTGCTGGGGCGAGGCAAAGCGTTCGATCAGTCCGCGGGCCTCGAGGTCGAGCTTGACCGATGTTGTGTACCAGCCAACCTTGTGTTTGGTCCACAGCGCTGGGTCAGTGCGGTCCTCGACGGCGTCGCTTAGATCACTGAATCGGATGCCATCGATCTCGCTGATTGCGGTGAGGATCGCTCGCTTCACCGGGTCGTAGATTGATCGGACGATCGTCTTGTCGGGGCGTCCCGTGTTTGGGTTCAACATGGTCACGCGCTCGTCGGGTGAGGGTGAGGTTGACCGTTTCGAAGACGGTTGAGCAGGTGCGTAGCCGAGGGCTTGGAGCGCTGCGGCTTCGAGGTTGATGATCTCCTGGACATCTTTGGCGATTTCTGCTGTCAACGTTGAGGCGGTGGAGGCGTCGATTGTTGCCTCGTCGTTGGCGTCCACCTGGGCTCGATAGGCCTGCTGCATCTGTTGGGGGTCGCTATCGCCAAGAAGTTCTGCACGAAGATCCATTTGCGAAGTTGCGCGAGCAATCGAGGGGCTGGCGTTGGCGGCGCGTTCAGAAACAGCTGACCAATGCGTCGCCGACTCTTCAAACAGCGAAGCGGCATCGGCGTAGCGGCTGTCTCCAACTACCGAGGTTGCCCACCGGAGAAACTCGGCATACAACGGCCGGCCAGCCGCCGGTGCGGTGTAGTCGTGCTCAATGCACTGATATAAGCGGGTGAATCCGACCGCAGCAGCTGAACCTTCACCGAATACCTTGGCCCAGCCCATCTGGTCCTTCGGGTCGGTGAGCAGACGTTGCCACTTCGTTAAGCCCTTGAGTCCCACGTTGGACGCAAACTGGGGGACCGGAGGTGTGTCGTACCGTCGGGCCCCGTAGGCAATCGATTGCCGGATCGTGTGCGCCCAGTCGATGGATCCGTCGGCGGGAGAGATCGTCACCATGCGGTGCTTGGCCGATCGGAGCACAGAACGAGCATGGGCCAACTCCTTGGTGTCGACTCGATGGGGTTCCACCGACCGGTCATCAACGAGAAGTTGACCATCCTCGATTCCGATAATGCCAACGACGAGAGGCATCATCGCCGCGGATTCGTCCGGCAGGCCGAGGTAGTTCATTGCCCCTGCGCCCACTGAACAAAGGGCACGTTGGCCGCGCTCCAAGGCGGCGAAGAGTTCGCGTTCGGCCTTTTTGGCCCCGCCAGTCGTGGACACACTTGCGTTCAGTTCATCGATCGCCCACAACTGATCGAGGAAGGTGTCGGGCATTGAAGTGTTGCGGGCCGCGATGGTCATGGTCGGGCCCGTGTCGTAGCGGAACACGCCGTACAGGAATCCGACACCACCGGAGAGACCAAAAACTTGACCTTCGGTGAGGGGTTGTCCATCGGGTCCGGTCCAACCGGCGCTGTTGAGGGCGTTGGTCGCAGCTGCAACGTCGCCCTGTTGACCGCCGGTAAATGTGGGGGACTTCGACTGGCTTCGGCCAGCCAGAATGTGGGCACGGGCGGTTGTGTAGCGCTCACCGTTGCGGCGCATACGGTCACGAATCTGCTTCTTCAATGTGCGTTGAGTAGTCATTGCAATCCTCCGGCCAAGCCTGACCATTGCTTCCGCCCAAACGAGAGGTCAGGTTCAGCGCGTTGATCACGATGAAATCTGCACGGAACGGAAGAGGCATGCTCTCCTTTGCCTCAGAGCGTGGCCCGGGCGGGGGTCACACGAGGTTCGGCGCCATTCCAGCGCCGACCCCTACCTTAGTCGGTTTGGTCCGGCCTATTTCTTTTTCTTCGGTTGGTTCATTCGAAACTCATCGGCGATCTGTTTCTTCGTGGCCGCCCAAGAGCAGATCGGACATTGTGTGAGGTCGTGATGGCGGGCAGGGCAGTACTCGCGTCCAAAGTAAATGATCTGC
The DNA here is from genome assembly GCA_938029215.1 of uncultured Acidimicrobiales bacterium. Lineage (GTDB taxonomy): Bacteria > Actinomycetota > Acidimicrobiia > Acidimicrobiales > SZUA-35 > JABDIY01. The sequence continues at coordinate 4,710 of CALHFG010000086.1, forward strand.
AGGTGCCGGTCGCTCCAAGTTTCTTCGGGAAACACCGCCTTGAGGTCCTTCTCGGTTCGCTCGACGGTGCTGCCATTGGACAAACCCCATCGGTGAGCGAGCCGATGAATGTGGGTGTCGACCGCGAACGCTGGCACCCCGAACACGCCGCCCATCACCACGCTGGCTGTTTTGTGGCCTACGCCAGCCAGGCTTTCTAGGAAATCCCAGTCGGGGAGAAGCTCGCCGCCCGCATCCATAATCTGGTACGCCATCTTGCTGAGATTCTTGGCTTTGGTTGGTGCCAGACCGAGTTCCTTGATGTAGCTCAGGATCTCTTCGGGAGAGAGCTCGCTCATTTTCTCGGGAGTGTCGGCCACAGCGAAGAGGGCTGGCGTCACCTCGTTGACCTTCTTGTCGGTTGTCTGTGCCGAGAGCGCTACAGCGACCAGCAACGTGTACGGGTTTGTGTGATCCAGGGGCACAGGAGGGTCGGGGTAGAGATCGTCCAAAATCTCGCCGATTCGATCTGCTTTGTCCGCTCGTTTCACCCCCGCAGCCTAGATCCACCACTCCCCAAATTCCGGTGGAGGAACACAATCGGTGCGTTCCCAGAAAGGAAATTCCGGCGAATGTGTTCCCCATAGGACAGAACGGGTGGCTCCGTCGCCGCTCGGGTATGTGGTGGACTGTTGCAATGGAATCAAGTGCAATGGAATCAAGCCACTTTCCCCCCGAAATCACCGCTCTGCCACCGTATGAGGGTGCGTTCTCAGCCCGCCAGCTGCATGCCGACAACTGCGAAGTTCTGTTTGCCTCGTATCCCGCCGGGATGGAGATTCCGGACCATTCGCACCCAACTCAGAACGCCGGCGTGATCACCCAGGGCCGTTTGTATATGACCATGAACGGCGAAGAGCAGAGCTATGGGGTCGGCGACTGGTACCGAATCGCTCCCGACTGTGTTCACTCCGCCCGCTTCGAAGAGGAATCGTCACTCGTCGAGTTCTGGTTCGGCTGATATTGCCGGCGCAAGGAGCTAAGTTTCGTGCGTAGTGATTGAACTTCTCGTTCTCGACTTTGACGGCGTCTGTACGTTCTCGGCCTCCGAGCTCGTCGACCGTGCCGGGGTGACCTTGGCCGCCACCGTTCGGCCACAGGCGGAGGAAGTGGTAACGCTAGCCCAGGAACGAGGGGTCGCAGTAGCGATCCTGTCGAACGAATTGTCGCGCGGATGGATCGATGACGTTCCGTTGCTCGGTGCGGTCGACCACGTTGTGTGCTGTTCCGACAACGGCATCTATAAGCCCGATCGCCGAGCGTTCCAACGGTGTGCGTTGCTGGCAGGCGTGTTGCCAGAACAGACGCTGGTCGTCGACGACCATCCGGACAACGTGACTGTGGCAGCCTCGCTCGGCATGGAAGCCATACTGTTCGATCTTGGTCTCAACGACCCGTGGTTGCCGGTGAATCGGATGTTCGATGATTGACGCCAACGCGATTGCCGAAGAGCTCTTCACCGCGGCCCGGGAACGGCGCCCGGTTGAGCTCCTCACCGATCGGTTTCCTTTCTTGGACTGGGACGATGCGAGAAGGATCGCACGCGCAACCGACGCGCTTCGAGTGGCCGCCGGCGATCAACTGATCGGTTACAAGCTTGGGTGGACCTCCGCAGCGATGCGGGAGGCGCTGGGGGTTGACCGTCCCAACTGGGGCACGCTGTGGCGGTCACAGGTTCGGAGGGCCGAGCTGGGCTTGGAGGCGTTTATCCATCCAAAGGTTGAGCCGGAACTGGTGTTTCGGTCCGACGGCGCAGAAGGGGAGTGGGCGCTCGGGTTGGAGATTGTTGATCCACGCTTTCCGAGCTTCGATTTCGACGCACTCGACAACACCGCCGACAATTCCTCCAGTGCGGCGATCGTGTTCGGTTCTTTTCGCCGAATTGATTCGCCCGAACAGGTTCAGGTCGCGTTTTCCAACGGCAGCGAGATCCGGACAGGTCTGGGATCCAACGCCATGGAGTCGCCTCGGCGGGCGGTGCAGTGGTTCGTCGAACAGTTCGGTCGCGAGGGGGGAACGCTTGAACCGGGCCAGGTCGTGTTCACGGGAGGGCTCACATCTCCATTCGATGTCTCGGCCGGCGTCACCTATTCGTTGGGCGCCAACGGTTTCGACACCGTCCAGCTTCAGGCTTAACGAGGGGCTGCGTTAGACGGCTTCCATCGGTATCGATCGTGCTCGGCCATCGGGATGCCGTTCAACGAGCGCCTCGATCACTCGGTAACCAGCGGAGTCGAGAGCGGCCTTGATGCCAGCCACGATCTCCTGGGCGAGCACTCGACCCGGACAGTGATGAGGGCCAACGCCAAACTCATAGCCGGACGACTCGAGATCGAGCTCGACGGTAGTACCAGCATCGATGCGAGTGTCAGCGATGATTTCGGTCGCAGTGGCCACTCGGACGGTTCGAGCGAGGGCGGAACGACGCTTGGTTCCCTCGTGGCTGGCGAGCACCACCGATCCCAGAAGGGCGGCGGTGGCATCGTGGTTCTGGTAGAGAAGCGAGATCGGGGCGACGGGCCCACTGGGGTGTTCGGCAAAACGTTGCAGTAGCTGGCCAGCCGCGTTGTTGGCCTCGGCGCTGGCTGGCATCTGTCGACCGATGACTTCCACGACCGCCGTCACATCGCTGCGAAGGGCGTTCAGGTCCTCAGCCGGGACCCCGAGCGCCGTCGCCAACGTTTGGGTTGGAATGACGAAGCCGAGATCGGCAACGGCATCGACTCGAACGCCGTCGAGCACGCCAGCGGCGCGTCTTTGTGCGTCGGTTCGCACTGCCGCATCGTTTAGCCGTGTGATCGACTCTTCTACATCAGCTCGGCGGGCGGCGTGAGTGGTGCCATCACTAAAGCGCGCCATTTCTGATCGGAGCGTCGCCAAGTGCCCAGTGATCGTTTCGGGAGCCGCCGGGGGAGTGAACAGCGGGGATGACAGAACGGCCTCCACGTCGACCGCCGAAGAGAACTTAGGAAGGGACACTTGGCCAGTGTGGTCGACAGAGCAGCCAGTCCGAAAGATCTACTCGATCGAGAGGCCAAGCCGGGCGGCAACCTGACGCCAGGCGTCCTCCGCATTTGCGATGTCGAACCACATCGCGTTGAGGCCGGCCTCAGTGGCACCGGCAACGCTTCGGGGCTGGTCGTCCACGAAGAGCATGCGTTGGGCTGGCACTCCCACGATCTCCTCGGCCCGGGCGAACGCACGCGGGTCCGGTTTCAAGATGTTGGTGTCGGAACAGTCCACGATGTGATCGACAAGTGACAGGAACTCCACGCCGTGTTCCCACTCCCGACCATGGAACGCCCGCATGTCGTTGGTGAGGATCGACACGCCATAGCCCGCCGCCAACGCTGCGTTGACTGTGGCCGTGGCGTCGGGTCGAATCAATTCCGGAGTCGGTGGTTCATACAGCAGCCGCATGTAGTCAGCAGTTTCCATCGGTTCTCCCGCCGCGGCCCCTACCTCAGCGGCTCGCGCTGCCCAGTAGCCCCGTTCGGTGATGCCGTCACCTGCGATCATCCGGCGCCACAGCTCGTCGGTTGACGGGTCTATGGGGCCCAACCAAGGAAACGACCCTGCGGGCAAACCGAGCAGTTTTTCGGCTCGGTCGTGGAGCTCAACCGGGTTCAGTAGGCAGACACCTCCGAAGTCGAGGAGGAGTACGTCTACATCGGTCGCAGCCACCGCCAGATCGTAGGACGCACCCGCCGGGCTGTCTCCGGCTATCCCACGGAGCGGGACCGGTTCGTGCAGTGCATACTGGCGGACGATGTTCTCCTCGCATCTCAAAACACTGTTGGTCCTCGCGCTGATCATCGGCGGTATCGCCACAACCGGAGCAGTCTCGGCTCAGTCCGATGAGCTTCCCGCCCAGAGGGTGACGGTGGTGATGACCGACATCGAACCGTTCGTTGTCGACAACGACGGCCGGCCCGACGGGTTTTACGCAGAGATCTGGGATGTCGTGGCAGCCGAACTGGGCGTGGACTATGACGTCGTATGGGTCGAGACATTTGGAGAGTTGTTGCCCACGGTTGCGTCCGGCCGGGCCGATCTGGCGGTTGCACCGCTGAGCCCCACCGCAGAACGCGAAGAGAACTTCGACTTCACGTCTGCGGTGATCAGCTCCGGACCCCAGTTTGGTTATCACGAGCGTCTCGTAACGAGGCGGTCGCTGTTCTCGGCAATGTTCTCGTCGTCGATTCGCAACATCCTGCTTATTGCATTGCTCGGGCTCCTGGTACTCGCCCACTTGATCTGGCTCGTGGAGCGGAGCCGCGAGACAGATGGCGAGAGCCAAGACTTTGACCCTCGCTACCTCCAAGGGATCTGGGACGGGTTGTGGTGGTCCATGGTCACCGTCACCACCGTCGGCTATGGCGACAAAGCACCTCGTTCGGTGGCGGGCCGGGGTATCGCGCTACTCGCAATGCTGATGAGTCTGTTCCTCGTGGGCGCCATCGTTTCTCAGGTGACCGGCGCCCTTCAGGAGAATCGGACCGAAGCCACCACCGTCACGCTCGACAATGTTGGGGAGCGCCCCGTAGGGGTAGTTGCGGGAACGAGTTTTGCGGCCTTTGTTGAGTCACAGGGCGTTGCCGTGGTGCCCTACAGGTCACAGACCGAGGCGTTTGAAGCCGCTCAGTCCGGAGAGATTGACCTTGTGGTGGCGAACCCGTTTGCTCTGAGCGACGTTGGCAGCCGGTATGGCCTCGTGCAGACCGGTGAGGTTCTCTACGAAGAATTCGAAACGTTCGGACTCGCGCAGGGGTCGCCCTGGCGAGAGCCGATCAACAGGGTCTTGGCCGACCTTCAGTCGTCAGGTGAGGTCGGGGCCATTACCGCCCGTTGGATCGACTAGCTGGCTGCCGGTTAGGCCGCTCATTTGGGCGGAGACTCTTTTGGCGAGCGCAACTACCGCCTCTGTATAGGCAATGCGGTTTGGGTCCATACGTGCGGCGGGACCGGCGATGCTGAGGGAGGCGATCACCTGCGACGCTTCGTTTCGGATCGGGGCGGCGATGGACACGACGCCTGGCTCTGACTCCTCACGGTTCTCCGCGAATCCCTGGCGGCGGATCTCGGTGAGTTGCCGGCGTAGCACTTTGGGGTCGGTGATCGTTTGGGCGGTTCGTCGGGGGAGCTTCCAATCCTTCAGAAGCTGATCAACCCGACTCTTCGGAGCAAACGCCATCAGCACCTTGCCCGAGCCCGTGCAGTGAGCATGAGCGCGTCGGCCCAGCTCAGTGAAGACCCGCATCGTGTTCGGACTGTCCAGGCGCTCGACGTACACAACCTGGCGACCGTCGAGGACCCCGACTTGCACGGTCTCGCCGGTTCGACTCCGCAGCTCGGTCATTGAAACCAACACCGCTTCGTGCAGCGATCGTTGTGTCGGGAGCGCTCCGACGAGGTCGAAGACCGACAGCCCCAGGCGATACCGCCCGGTCTGGTCGTCCTGATCTAGCAGACCTTCGTCGGTCAACGTGCTGAGGAGCCGGTGAACGGTGGAAGTGGAGATTTCTAGGTGTCGGGCCAGATCGCCCACACCCCAATCAGGTTGGCTGGGGGAGAAGGACTTCAATACTCGCGCAGCGTTCGCTACCGAAGACAGTCGGTTTCTCGAAGCGGACGCAGGCATAGCGACAACGGTACATCTCATCCGTCACGTCCCGCTATGCGGGATAGTCCTGTACGCGGATGTGACGTCCGGCATAGGTTCGGCCAATGGGGATTCTGCGGCTCAGCCATGTTGACATCACCGTCACCGATCTTGAGTTGGCCGCGGCCTACTACACCCAAGTCCTTGGATTGGAAATCACCGACCGAACCGAAGACCGAATCTTCTTCAAATGTTGGGACGAGCGGGACCATCACTGCCTTGCGGTCCGCCATCACACCCGGGTCGGCCTGGATCGATTTGCGTTCAAGGTTGAGCGAGACTCCGACCTCGATCACTTCCAAGCCCGAATAGAAGCTGCCGGGCATCCAGTGGAGCGAATCGCCGATGGCGAAGAAGTTGGTCAGGGAGAGTCGATCCGTTTCCAGCTTCCGTCGGGACAGGAGATGGAACTGGTCGCCGATGTCCACAAGGTCGGCGGCCGGTTACCGCTGGTCAACCCGCCACCAATGCCGCAAGGTTTGGTGGGAATAGCTCCTCCCCGAATCGATCACCTGCTCGTTCACGCCGAGGAAGTCCCGGTCGTGGCTGCGTTCTTCCAGGACGTTCTGGACTTCAGACTCACCGAGCAGCTGCTTAACGGGCAAGGACACCAGACCATCGCATTCCTCGAACGGTCGGCCAAGCCTCACGACATCGCATTCGTGCAAGGCCCCAACGGCGCCCTTCATCACTTCTCTTTCTGGCTGGATGACTGGGACCACATCCGAAAGGCCGCCGACATCCTTGCCTACAACGGCGTAACGATTGATGTTGGGCCAACCCGTCACGGTCTCACCAGAGGCAACACGATCTACTTCTTTGATCCCATGGGAACCCGCAACGAAGTGTTCACCGGGGGCTACCGACCCGATCCAGACTTTCCCACGATCACGTGGACCAACGAACAGGAAGGCCGAGCCGTTTTCTACTACGAAGGCGTGCTCAACCACCGATTCGCGACGGTGCACACATGAGCTCCGAAGGCATCTTGCGCCTGTCGCATGCCGAAGTTCGAGTCCCCGACCTTCAGTTGGCAACGGCCTACTACGCCGAGGTTGTTGGCCTCATCGTCACCCGGACCGAAACCGATCGAACGTTCCTGAAAGGCTGGGACGAACACCAGCATCATTCGCTGATTCTCACGACCGCCTCCACCTACGGGCTCAACAGCCTCGCCTTCAAGGTGATGGAATTGGGCGAACTGGACCGGCTGGCCGGACGGGTCGAAGCCGCCGGCATCACCACTCAGCGATTCGAGCCGGGCGAACTCAATCCGGCGTCGGGAACGGTGGTGCGCTTCACCGCACCCAGCGGTCACGTGATCGACCTAGAACAGGGTCAGGCTCAGGTGGGCAACGGCCTCACGTTGATCAACCCACCGCCAGCCCCCGACGGCCTCAAGGGAATGAAGCCACCTCGGATCGATCACATCTTCCTGCTGTGCGAAGACGTCGACGGCATCACCGCGTTCTTCCGAGAAGTCCTGGAGTTTCGGCTCACCGAGCAGATCGTGGCCGATGATGGACATCAACTCACCACGTTTCTGGAACGCACTCACACCCCCCACGACATCGCTTTCCTCACCGGGCCCGATGGCGGCTTCCATCACCTGGCCTACTGGGTCGACGAGTGGAACGACCTTCGCCACGCGGCTGACACCTGTGCCTACCACGGCGTACAAATCGACGCGGGCCCCACCCGACATGGCGCCACTCGAGGTTGTGGTCTGTACTTCTTTGACCCGGCGGGTAACCGCAACGAGGTCTACACCGGCGGGTATTGGTTCGACCCCGACGACGAACCAACCACTTGGACCGAAGCCGAAATGGGACGGGCGATCTTCACCTACAAGGGTCAAGTCGACCCCGGATTTATGAGCGTGCACTCATGAGCGATCCGAGCAACAACGGGACCGACAACGGGCAGGCGCCCGACGCCGGTCGGCATAGCGCTCCGCTGTATCTAGCAAAGTATCGCGAGAGCCAGAACAGGGCTGCTGCTGCCCCTGCCGCTGCGCCGGTCAGTGATGAGCCGCTCTACCTGCAGCGTTTTCGGGAACAGGGCGATGCTGGCCCGCAGAGTGATCTTCCGCTGTGGCAGCGAGCGCCGCTCGCCACCCAACAGGCCCTCACCGAAGACAATCGGAACAAGGAGATTTCTCCGCCACCGGGATCTGCCCGGGCACTACGCAACGATGTCTACCTCATTCGGCACGGCGAGACACAGGGGTACTCCACCGATTCCGGCCTTACTCCGCAAGGGGCCTGGCAGGCTCACGGCTGGGGTCAGACAATGGCTCGCCGGATCAAAGACGGTGAGACCGTGGTGTTCCGGCACGCCGCTACCAACCGGGCCACCGAAACCGCCCAGCAGATTCATCGTGGGCTGCTTGATGGATTGGCCCAGTACGAAAAGAACATCACGATCCACGAGCCGGCCGTGGCCAACGAGTTCCGAAACTTCCAGTTCGTTTCTCCCGACGGTCTGAAAGATGTCACCGCAGCGTTCCGTGAGTACAGCTCGATCCTCGAAGGTTTCGAACGCTCCGCCGCCCGGGACCGTCCCAAGTGGGTGGTGGAGATGGACCGGTTCTGGCGCACCCAGCAGGGCGGAGGCGATCCGATCCAGCATTGGCTCACCATTCCGCTGATGCACTTCGAACCGCCGTCGATGACGGTGCGGCGTTTCTGGGCTGGGATCAACCGTCTGTCCGATGAGTTCCCCGGAGCTCGTTTGGCGATCGCAACCCACTCGGGCTGCATTCGAGCGTTCGCCGTGAACGCCCTGGGATATGACCCGGGCGAGCCCTACAACATTGAGCACGTTCGGGTGAAGCTGCTGGCCGACCGGGACGACACGGTCAATGGGCGCGACGCCACCGTTGCCTATCGCAATCGCGTGGAAGAGATCAAGGTCCCCTCAATCGACCAACTTCCCACCTGGCAAGTCAACGACCAATGGGGCGGTTTCGGATGATTTCTTTGCACTCCACGTGTGAACCTGTGGGTAGACCGATTGCGCCTCATGCTCGGTGCTACACGTTTGCCACCCAGCGCAAGAGAGAAACCCCCGGCTCTGAAGAGAGCTCTGTGAAGGGGCGGCTCGCTAGAGACCGAGCCAAGGTTGGTTCAGACGATCCGCGACTCGTTCGCCACGTAGCGCAAAAGAGCAGCCCCCGGCTCTGGAGGGGTCCCCCTGAAGGGGAAGAAGCAGGCTTCGTAAGTGGACGCAATACGTTTACCCACATTGGTTGCGATCGGGCCCTGGTTGAGTGCGTGGCGAACTCGAAACTAGACGATTCGGCGTTTGGCGGCCCAGCGGGTGAGTTCATGGCGGTTGGACACCTGCAGCTTGCGCAGCACGTTCGAAGCATGGGTTTCCACGGTCTTGATCGAGATAGTCAGTCGGCGAGCGATCTCCTTGTACGCATAACCTCGGGCGAGCAGACGCATGACTTCTTGTTCGCGAGGTGACAGCAAGTCGAGCTCGGGGTCTTCCGGCGTTGGAAGTGTGGCGCTGAACGCGTCGATCACGAACCCCGCCAGGCGTGGGGAGAACACCGCATCACCCTCGGCAACCCGTTTCACGGCATCGGCCAACTCATCGCTGCTGATCGACTTGGTCACATACCCTCGAGCCCCAGCTCGGATGACGGCAATGACGTCATCGGGGTCGTCGGACACGGACAACGCAAGGAACCGAATGTCTTCGCCGCCACCGGCGCGTACGCCGGTGATCACGTCGGCTCCGGTTCCCGAAGGTAAATGCACGTCGAGGAGAACTACCTCGGGGGCTCGGTCAAGAATGACCTCCACCGCCTCGAGAACATCACCCGCCTCGGCCAGGACCTGGACACGATCGCCTAGTTGAGCGGCGACACCGGCCCGAACCATGTCGTGGTCGTCCACGAGGATGACGGTTGGTGCATAGGCCATTGCTATTTCTCCTGGTCCGCGGGCTCGCGGTCGATTCGTAGTTCTATCTCGGTGCCCTCACCGATTTCGCTGGTGATCGTTGCGGTGCCGCCTGCTCGTTCCATACGTCCGATGATGGACTCGCTGACCCCACGCCGGTCCGCATCGATTCCGCTCATCTCGAAGCCTTTCCCGGTGTCTCGCACGAAAAGCTCAACGTAGTCGTCGGTGACCTCAACATAGATATCGACTCGGTCGGTTCCGCTGTGATTCGCGGCGTTCACACACGCTTCCCGCGCGGCTTTCAGCAACGACTGGATGGGTTGATCCACCAGTGCGTCTCCGACGGCGACGACCTCTACCGGGACGCCGTGGCGTTCCTCGACATCGCTAACCAACTGATCCAGATGGCCACGAATACTCCCACCGACGCGCGACGCTCGTTTCGGGTCGAGCCAGTTTCGGAGCTCTCGCTCTTGTCGTCGAGCGAGGTTCTTTGCCGTTTGTGGGTCCTCGGCTTTCTGGATCAACGCCAGGGTCTGGAGTACCGAATCATGGATGTGAGCAGCCACCTCGGCTCGTTCATCGGACCGGATGCGCGCCTGCCGTTCCTCGTCGAAATCTGCCACCACGCCATAAATCCATGGACCGGAGACAACGATGGTGCCGACGAGAGCAATGACACCGGCCCCGAGAAGAAACGGGATGGAATCGATCTGAGCAAGCATGATCGAAAGGCCCAGCACCACACTCACGAGTCCTCCGCCGAGCTGACGAATTCGATCCCGGCCGGGCATCTGCGCCGTAGGGGCCGAACTCGTGCGCCATGCCAATCCCAGGCCGAGGAGAACGAACGACCCAGCGAAACTGATCGCCGGGTTTGCGGGAATGAGGCTTCCACCGCCCGCAGCGATGCCGGCTGTTATTAACACGACCGCAGCCAGTCGGTGCTGGCTGGACCGGCCTCGAAGGCCCGCTCCGCCTTTGCGACTCATGCCGAGACCCGACGTCTCAGCCCAGCGGAACAGTGCCCACATCCCCACGTACACGTACCCGCCGAGGCCTCCGATCGTGAACAAGAACACGAACGCGATCCGTACCCATGCCGTTGGTACACCAAGTTCGGCAGCAGCACCGCTGGCGACACCGGCCAACTTCACGTCGTCGTTCTCCAACGACGGAAGACGCCAATTGCCGTTGGTGCCGGCGGCGCGTGAGGGTGGAGGGGCGGTATGCATTGCCTCTATTGTCGCACGTAGGGCAGGGAAGGGCATCGGGGTCCTACCCTGAGGTAACCCTGACGATATTCAGGGTCTGATCAAGGTTCTACCGGATGGGCCAACGCCCCAGTGGGAAGGAGGATAAGGGCATGAACACGACCACCAACCCCAGCGCCCCAAGCCACCTGCCCGCCCCGGAACCTCGCCTTCGTCGTTCGATCGACGGCTCGCTCGGTGGCGTGGCATCAGGAATCGCCAAGTATTTCGGCATTGAACCCAAGTGGATCCGTCTCGCCTTCCTCCTCAGCATGCTGATGGGTGGAGTCGGATTCCTGTCCTACATTGCTCTCTGGCTGGGTTTGCCCGACGAGCTGGACTCCCGTCCGACCAAGTTCGCCACGACGCAGAACGTCGGTCGGCTGTTTATCGCCGGAATCTTCCTCATCTTCGCCGTCGGGTCACTGACCAGTGGCGCCGCTGTGTCGGGCAGTTTCCTGTTCCCGGCCCTGCTCGTCGGCGGTGGTATCTATTTGCTCAATCAGAGGGATGACGTCGACCTCTCCCTCGGAGGGCAGCACCCAAAAGCTGAAGCCCCGTACGCCCCGACCGGGGTAGTCATACCGCCCCCGCCGGGAGCGCCCGGGGGATCGGTTCCCACGCCACCTCCCGTCGTTGAAGACGACAGGGATCCCCTGCTGGTCGAAGCCGAACGCTTGATGAACGGCGACTACATTGACCAGGGCCTATCCGCCAACGAGCCAGCTCACTGGGCCATGACCCGTACCGAAGCGGCCGAGGTCAAGACTCGCCGCAAGCGGCCACCGATTGTGAGCTTCGCCTTGGGTTCGGCGGCCCTCGCCAGTGCGCTGACATTCATCTCCAGTGGGGGACAGGTTCCAGGATTTGTCTATCCCTTCATCTTCCTCGGCATGGCCGTCCTCGGGTTTGTGGCCAGCCTCTTCTTCCGCCGACCGGCCTGGCTGCTTCTCCCGATCTCGTTCTTCGCTTTTGCAGCAGGAATGCTCGGAATCTTCGGGGCCGGAACGTGGCAAGAAGGTGTCGGCGAGGTCTCCGTCGAGATTCGTGGCCTGGAGGTTCCAACGTTCCAGACCGAAGGGATAAACATCGACGTTCCGGCTATCCCGGCGGTGCCGGACGTGCCACAGGTCTTCAGTCATGGCGTTGGAGAACTCAGCCTGAACATGGATGAGATCCAGCTCGAGGACGACCGAACAGTGTTTGCCGACCTCAACGTTGGACAACTGAACCTCGACCTTCCCGAAGACGTTCGTACTCGTGTTGTCCTTGGCCACGACTCGTCGATTTCGTTCACCGATGGTGTCGACCGGTCGCTTCCCGCGGGAATGACCCTGTTGGTCAACCAAGACACCGTTGGACCAGAGCTTACGATCCACGCATCGGTCAACCTCGGCGAGATCACCATCGACATCGATTCCGACGAATTCGAACTGGTTGGGGGCTAGCAGCCACGGGCGCTGAGCCCACCAATCCCCGGTCGGGCCCCCAACACTGTCGCACCCCGGCGAGAGGATGGCAGGATGACAGTCACCATGACCGCTCCTTCCCGTCCTACCGCCACCGAGGTTGCGGCAGAGGTCGCCCAGCATGTCCGCACGCTGGCCGGCCCCGACGCTGTTCCCCGTCCAGAGCAGCTGGCGGCGGTGGAGGCCATGCTGGTCGATGCCCGTCGGACTCTCTTGGTGGCTCGCACAGGATTTGGGAAGTCCGCCGTGTACTTTTCGGCAACCCGGATCCTTCGAGACCGCGGCTGGGGCCCCACGGTCGTTGTGTCACCACTGCTTGCACTGATGCGAGACCAGGTCGCATCGGCCGAAAAGCTCGGGCTTCATGCGGTCTCGATCAACTCGGCCAATCTCGAATCCTGGGCCGAGACCGAACAGCGGATCCTGGCCGACGAGATCGATCTGTTGCTCATCTCACCGGAGCGGCTGGCCAACCAGCGATTCGTGGCCCAGGTGTTTTCTACCATCCGCCAGCGCCCCTTCGCCCTGGTCTGTGATGAAGCGCACTGCATCTCCGATTGGGGACACGACTTCCGCCCGGACTATCGCCGACTCCGAGCCCTGCTCGATGACCTCAGTCCGGAAACCCCGGTTCTGGCGACCACTGCTACCGCAAACCAGAGGGTGACCGACGACGTCGCCGCTCAATTGGGCGAGGACACCATGGTGCTGCGCACGTCGCTGGATCGCGAGTCGCTCCATCTGTCGGTCGTCGACCTTCCAGACGATGCCCACCGGCTGGCATGGTTGGCCGAGTCCTTGCCCATGCTTGAGGGATCCGGAATCGTGTACTGCCTTACGGTGGCCCAGGCCGAAGTCACTGCGACGTGGCTGCGTCAACGGGGCGTCACCGCGGAGGCGTACAGCGGTGCGGTCCCTCCTGAGGATCGCCTGCGCCTCGAGGACGGCCTTCGATCCAACGAGATCAAGGCACTCGTCGCGACCTCTGCTCTCGGGATGGGGTTCGACAAAGGCGACCTGGCGTTTTGTGTTCATCTCGGTCTGCCACCATCGCCTGTGGCCTACTACCAACAGATTGGTCGCGCGGGCCGGGCCATCGATCGAGCCGAGGTCATCGCGCTGGCACGCCCGACCGAAGATGCCGCGGTCTGGAAGTGGTTCGAATCGGTCTCGATGCCCCCCGAAGACCTGTGTCGCACGGTGCTCGACCAACTCCACACCAGTTCGCCAACGTCGGTCGCCCAGCTTGAAGTCATCTGCAACTTGGGACGAAGTCGCCTAGGCACATTGCTGAGCATCCTCGACGTTGACGGCGCGGTTCAGCGTGAAGGCAGTGGCTGGATTCGAACGCAGAACCCCTGGACCTACAACGGTCACATGGTGGAGACCTTGCGAGAACTACGTCGTGATGAGAGCAACCAAATGCTTCACTGGTCCACTCGCCAAGGGTGTCGGCTTCGCTATCTGAGGGAAGCTCTGGATGATGTCGAGGCAACCGATTGTGGGCGATGCGATCAGTGTTCTCCCCACAGCTGGCAACGCGACCCCGATGTGACGCTGGTAGCCCAGGCCTCGGAGTTGCTTCGGGGTGGAGACGTGGTCGTCGATCCGAGAAAGCAGTGGCCCACCGGTCTTAGTGAGATCAACGGCTCGTTGGTGAAGGGTCGGATCAAGTCACAAGCACAACCGGGTAGGGCGTTGGCTCGAATTGGTGATGGTGGGTGGAACCCCATCGTGCAAAAGTTGATCGATGACACCGAAGCAGGCGTCCCGCCGGTGCTGGGCGACGAGCTGGTTACCGCGTGTGCCCAGGTGCTGAAACGCTGGGACTGGCCGGCCCGCCCAACGTGGATTTGTGCCATGCCGTCCCGTCGTCGTGGCGACCTTGTCATCGCACTGGCTGACGCTATTGGGACCCTGGGCAAGCTGCCGGTCTACTACCCGCTCAACTTGGCCGATGGCGAGTTCCCTCTGCAAGACCACATGTCGAACTCGGCCCATCAGGCCGCAAACGCGTTAGGGCGATTCACGTTGGATCCCAACGCACTACCCACCCCAGATCTTCTGGGTGGTCCGGTGCTTCTGCTCGACGAAGAATGCCGAAGCCGGTGGACTTTTGCCGCGACCGCGGCGTTGCTCATCGACGCCGGAGCATCGTCGGTGCTGCCTTTCAGCCTGCGCAGCATGTAGCCATCGGGCGCCCTAGGAAGCGATCAGCACAACCCGGCGGTTACGAGCGCGTCCATCTCGCGTGGTATTCGTATCGATCGGCTCGCTCTCGCCTGCTCCACGGGCGGTGAGCCGAGAAGCATCGACTCCGGTTCCAACCAGGTACTCCAACGCAGCATTGGCTCGCTGCTCGCTCAGTTTCTGGTTGCCGCCCTCGGATCCCCGATCATCGGTGTGGCCCACAATCTCGACCGTGACGGCGGGATGTCGAGCCAAAATCTCAGGGAGACGATCAAGAAGCTGCTGAAACTCTGCGGTTGGTTCGTTCGAACTCGTGGCGAACAACACCTCGGTAGTGAGGGTCTGGTTCAGAATGTCGAGGTCGGCCTGGGCGGCAGCTGCCAGCTCGGCTGCGGTCGGAGGTGGCGGCGGCGGAACGACAACCTGGTTGGACACGTCGATCCCGGGGGATGCCGCTTCAACGGTGTTCAGGGCAGCTTGTAGTGTTGTGGCCGCATCAGCGTCCAGCGCCTCACCAACAACTTCCAAACGTTCGGCCGTGCTGGTTGCGGCCACGGTGACGCGATCGGGAATGCCAGCTATGAGACTCTGCAACGCGATCACGCCATTGTCTCGCCCCTCCGAGGTCGCAAGCCCCGTGGCGACCTCAAGGTTGTCCTCAACCCGCGCCGGACCAACCCGACGGCGGGCGGCATCGACCAGAGCGTCGCGTTGGCTCTCGGTAGTCACGAGCCCGTCGAGCACGATTCCTTCCGCGCTGATCCGGGCCACCGCCAGCAGTGCCGAAACCTCGGGCGACTCCGCATCCACAGCTGGCGCCTCGGTTGAGGTCGTGGACGACTCGGCAGCCTCAGGCTCTGCCGGCACAGTGTCATCATCGGACAACAATGCAGGGACAGCAACCACGCTCAACCCAAGGACGAGTAAGGCAAGAAGAGAGAGAAGGCCGAGGCGGGTCAGTGGCGCGGAAAAGGCATCGATGGGGCCAATTCAAGCAGACACCGAGGGCTATTCGGGTTCAATGCGCCGACCCCGATGAATTGGGAACAGTGCCCCATAAAGCCAAAGGGTTTTGAAGGGGATTTCGGTAACATCGTGGGTCCCTGCCCTCGTAGCTCAGGGGATAGAGCATCGCCCTCCGAAGGCGTGTGCGGAGGTTCAAATCCTCCCGAGGGCGCGATTATTCCCTTTCAGGGGGAGTCTTCCAGACGGGTTCCGAGCTTCGCTCGGTCACAGAGGACGATGTTCTCACTCGTTCGCCTCGTTCCTCGGCGACTCTCGCTTCATCGTGCTCTGTTCCCTCGGCTCGCCACGGGGCTGACCAGCGGGAGTCTTCCAGACGGGTTCCGAGCTTCGCTCGCTGCCGGTTGCAAGTAGAAGAAAATCGCCGGTAGTTCAATAGTGGGCGCCTACAGTCGACCATCTAACTATGGTGCGCCTCAAGATTGTCGAAGCTGTACATACCGCACTTCGCGCTCTTGGCGTGGAGGAAGTGCCTTCGGGTGTAACCGTGGAGCGCCCGGCTAACCCAGATCACGGCGACTGGAGCACGAATGCGTCGCTCGTTTGCGCCAAGTTACTAAAGAAAAACCCGCGAGAGTTGGGTGTCGAACTCCAGGCAGAGCTGGAGAAAGCAGACATTCCGCATGTGGAACGTCTCGATATCGCCGGCCCCGGTTTCATCAACTTCGTGCTGTCGCCTTCATGGCTGCACGACGTACTCCTGACCGTCGTCGATCAAGGAACGGATAACTTCGCCCGGCCAAACGTGGGGAATGGCCTCGAAATCAATCTGGAGTTCGTAAGTTCCAATCCCACCGGGCCACTTCACGCGGGTGGTGGCCGCTGGGGAGCCTTCGGCGACAGCCTGGCGAGAATCTTGGCCCGTTGCGGATATGCGCCCCACAAAGAGTTCTACATCAACGACCGGGGCAACCAGACCGTTCTTTTTGGTCAGAGCCTGTCAGCCCGAAAGGGTGGTCACGATGTGCCTCCCAACGGGTACGAGGGTCAGTACATCTCCGAATGGGCCCGTGAAATGCCCGACACCGCCGACCCCGTTGTATGGGGCATCGAACGTTCCCTGCATGAGGTCGAGCAGTCGCTGTCGTCCATGCACGTGAGCTTCGACACGTGGAGCAGCGAGAAAGCCCTCGTCGATAGCGGGGCGATGGAGAGTGCGCTAGAGCGGCTCCGCGCCAGCGGCCACGTGTACGAAAAGGACGACGCCACCTGGCTCGCAACCTCAGAACTTGGTGACGACAAAGACCGTGTGTTGATCAAGGCCGACGGCGAGCCCACGTACATGCTCCCCGACATCGCCTACCACCACGACAAGTACAACCGCGGCGACATCATCATCGACATCTTGGGTGCTGACCACCATGGTTATGTTCCCCGAATGAGGGCTGCTCTCATCTTCATGGGTCACGAACCCAAGGAGTACGAGGCGATCATTGGACAGAACGTCAAGTTGATCCGCGACGGCGAAGAGGTAAAGCTCAGCAAGCGGGCCGGCACCATGATCACGATCGACGAGCTGATCGAGGAACTCGGTCCCGACGTCACCCGGTTTGCGTACCTGATCCAGAGCATCGATACCACCCAGACCATCGATATCGATGTTTGGAAGGCTCAAGCGAGCGAGAACCCCGTCTTCTACGTGCAATACGCGCACGCTCGCATCCATGCGATCGGCCGGGAAGCCAGCAAGCGAAGCATCGAACGTAAACCATTGGATCAAGTAGAGCTCGCTGGTCTTGTGGATCCCCATGAACTCGACGTTCTTCGTCACCTCTTGGAGCTGGAGGAAGTTCTTGTTGCGGCGGCGCGTGACCGCGCCCCGCATCGCGTCACCACGTGGGTACGTGAGCTCGCCAGCGCGTTCCACACCTTCTACAACAGTTGCCCCATCCTTCGCTCCGACGTTGATCCCGAACTGCAACAGGCTCGGTTGTGGCTGGTTGAAGCATCACGAATCGGACTTTCGATCGGACTTGATCTTCTTGGCGTAGAAGCTCCCGAAGAAATGTGACCTACCCGGTGGTGTAACCACCGGGCCGCAATCTCTACGCTGATCAGGTGAAACCGGTCCCGTGGAACCTGCTCCCTGAAACCGCCGCCGTCGGCGAGTCAGGGGCCTTGTCGATCGGCGGTTGTGACGTTCTGGAGGTTGCTGCCGAATACGGAACCCCGGTGTTCATCTACGACGAAGAACACCTGCGCAACCGGTGCCGAGAGGCGGTGGCACTCTTTGGTCGCCACGCCACCTACGCCACCAAAGCCTTCCTGTGCAAAGCGATGGCGAAGTTGGCCCACGAGGAGGGCATGTCGCTCGATGTTGCCACCGGCGGCGAACTGCACATCGCACTGGAAGCCGGCGTTCCCGCGGCCGATTTGGTCTTTCACGGCAACAACAAGAGCGTCGAGGAACTCCGCTTTGCCCTGCGGGCAGGTGTGGGCCGATTCGTTGTGGACAGCTTCGACGAGATCGACCGACTCGAACAATTGGTGCCATCGACTGCTGAGGCCCCGGCGGCGCTTCTACGAGTAACACCGGGCGTTGAGGCACACACTCACGAGTTCATCGCCACTGGTCAAGATGACTCCAAATTTGGGTTCACTGTCAGCTCGGGACTCGCAGCCAAAGCGGTCGAGCGAGCCATCTCGTCTAACGCCATCAATCTGGTCGGAATCCATGCCCACATCGGATCCCAAGTCTTTCGGGTTGAGAGTTTCGCTCAGTCGCTTGCTGTGTTGGGGGAGTTCGCCGAACCTCTCGGCCTGCCTGAGCTGGTTGTCGGAGGCGGTCTGGGTGTGCCCTACGTCGACGGTGAAGAAGCCCCCACCATCAGCCAATGGGGACGGATACTGAAGGAGCGGGCCGCCGAGGCTGGCATCACCGCCACACTCGGCATCGAGCCAGGACGTTCAATCGCCGCCGGTGCCGCCATCACCGCGTACACCGTCGGAACGATCAAACGTCTCGATGGGATTCGTAACTATGTGGCGGTCGACGGTGGCATGAGCGACAACCCGAGGCCTGTTCTGTATGGAAGCGGCTATGAAACGATGCTGCCCCGAAGCCCCAAGGCCCAGCGTGAGATGCAAGCAAGAATCGTCGGCAAGCACTGCGAAAGTGGCGACATTCTGGTGCGCGACGCACAAATTCCTGCTGACACGGTGGTCGGAGACATTCTGGCCACGCCGGTCACTGGCGCATACGGCCACAGCATGGGAAGCAACTACAACAAGGTCCTGCGCCCGCCGGTGGTCTTTTGCGCCAACGGAGACGCGCGGCAGGTAGTTCGCCGCGAGCGCCTCGACGATTTACTGATCACCGACTTGGGATAACAAACCAGTAGCTGGGGCCGTCGACTCTTGAGGGGATTTGCCCGGGAGCTGGGTCACTTAGTGCCCCAGTTGCGGGTCCATCAGCGGCCATGATGAAGGGATGCGTCGCTGTGTGGTTGTTGCCGTCCTGGCTGTAGTTGCTCTTGTCGGGTCTTCAGTTCCGGCGGCGGCTGCTACCGATCCGGTCGACTCCTTGGCCACCGCTCGAGTCCGGATCACGACCAAGCTCGTGGGTCTCTCTGAGGACCTGGACGGCGGGAGGGTTGACCTCTCCGCCAACGGTCAATTCGTGCTCTTCGACCGCCCTGGAACCGGTGTTGGATTGTTCGACTCGGTTCGAAACCAGACCGTGGTCCTTGGCGATGTCACCGCTCGTCCTTTCAGCGTCTCCGACGACGGGTCGGTAGTGCTGTACGCCAGCGGCGGTGCGCCGCTGCGTTGGAATCGGGCCAACGGACAGAGCGAGGCATTGCCGTGGAGTGGCGGGCTTATCACCGATATGGCGCTGGACCAGTCCGGTGACGTGATCGCCTACACCGAGCGGACCGGGGTTGGCTCCGCCATCCTCCGCACCTGGGTTGCTCCGGTGGACGACGATGCACCGGCTCGAGTCCGGAGCTTTGGGGCCTCGATCGTCGAGAACCCGGTTGTCAGCCGGGATCGGGACGTCTTTGTTACCAACAACGGGCAGACCGCTCTGTTCCGAAGTGGTTCTTCTTCCATCCGAGGGCTAGACATCGCCAGCGGAACCGCCAGCGTCATTCCGCTCACCGATCTCATAGGCCTCGACCGTGCCGGTGTCCTTCAGGTTGAGGAAGGTTCCGGCGGACCTGTGCGATTTGAAATCGGCGGTTCAACAACGACCGAGCGAACTGCGGTGGAGTTTCCGGCCCCGGTGAACGGGCACACCAGCGTCGCCATCGCCGGTGATGGCTCTTCGGTTGCGTTTCATAGTCGGAGTGAGCTTTACCGGTGGAAGACCACCGGTGAACTGGTCTTCCTGCAACCAACCAACAACGAGACCATCGGCGACATCCGTGATGCGTCGATCACGGGACGTTTCCTTCTCACCGCTCGCCCAGGTGCTTCCGACGGAATCCTCGAGTTGGTGGAAGTGGGACGAAGCGAGATACCGATCATCGCAACCGAAACGTTGCAAGGTCCACAGCTCAGCGATCAGATCCGGCGCCTGTATCTCGCGTATTTCGATCGCGAACCCGATGCCTCGGGCGGACAAAGCTGGCGAGTCGCACTTGCCAAGGGAACCGAGCTTGATCAGATCTCGCAGTCGTTCGCGGGGTCGACAGAGTTCATAAACACCTACGGGTCGCTCGACGACCCGGCGTTCGTGGACCTTGTGTACAACAACGTGCTGGGTCGCGACGGCGAGCCCGAAGGGCGCACGTTCTGGATCGCGCAACTGGCCGCGGGCATGAGCCGTGGCACCGTGATGACCGGGTTTAGCGAGGGCACCGAGTTCCGCAACCGCACTGGGACGTCAACCCCGTCGACCTCGACGGTCGCTCCGAAAATCGAGCGGTTGTATCGGGCCTACTTCGATCGGCCAGCCGATCAGGGTGGTCTGGATTTCTGGCTCGAGCAGTTCGTCGCGGGCGCCGACCTGGGGACGCTGAGTCAGGAGTTTGTCGGCTCAACGGAGTTCCAAAACACCTACGGCTCCCTCGACGACGCCCAGTTTGTCGACCTGGTGTACAACAACGTCCTCGGGCGAGACGGCGAGCCGGAGGGCCGAGCATTCTGGATCAACCAGCTGGCAACTCAAACCCTCAATCGCGGCCAGGTCATGATCGGCTTCAGCGAATCCGCGGAATTCATCGTCGCTACCGACACCGTTCCGTAGGATTACTGGGTGACTCTCGGAATTGGATTGTTGGGTTGTGGAACCGTCGGCGGTGCTCTGGTTGACCTCGTCGCCGATCAAGCAGAGCTGACGATTCGACAGGTCGCGGTTCGAAGTACCACAAAGGCTCGCTCAGCGGGCATCGATAGCTCGTTACTTACCACCGACGCGGCCGCAGTGGTCGCCCGCGACGACGTTGACATCGTGGTAGAGGTAATCGGCGGTATCGAGCCAGCCCGGTCCCTGATCACGGCCGCCCTCAAGGCGGGCAAGCCTGTGGTGACGGCCAACAAGGAACTCATTGCCAATTGTGGGGCCGAGCTGCTCGATGTTGCCGAAGAAGCCGGGGTCGACCTTCATTTCGAGGCTGCGGTTGCCGGCGCAATTCCGATCGTTCGGGCCCTCCGTGCCAGCCTACGCGGTGAGAAGATTCGTCGGATCAGCGGCATCGTGAACGGGACAACCAATTTCATCCTCACGAAGATGACCGAGGAAGGGGCCGATTACTCGGTGGCTTTGGCCGAGGCTCAGCGCCTCGGGTATGCCGAACGCGACCCAACCGCAGATGTTGAGGGATTCGATGCGGGCGCCAAGGCCGCAATCATGGCTTCTATCGCCTTCAGCGCAAACGTTGTTGCTGGCGACGTCTATCACGAGGGAATTAGCGGCGTCACGGCGAGCGACATCGAGTTCGCCCAACGCCTTGGCTACCAGATCAAACTTCTTGCGATTGCCGAACAGTTCAATGCCGACGGCATCGAGGGTCCCCATTCGGTCGGCGTCCGAGTGCACCCGGCCATGGTTCCAAACAGTCATCCTCTGGCGAGTGTTCGCGACAGCTTCAATGCCGTCTTCGTCGAGGGGATGGCGAGCGGTGAATTGATGTTCTACGGACGAGGAGCTGGTGGGGAGCCCACGGCTTCTGCGGTGCTCGGAGATGTTCTCGACGCGGCTGCCGCGCTGCAACAGGGCGGACATCGCCCAACCAAGGAAGGCAGCCGGCTGCCGATCATGCCGATCGACGACCTGCCCAGCGCCTTCTGCGTCAACCTTCAGGTCACCGACGAGCCTGGCGTGCTAGCCCAGGTAGCGGGAGCTCTAGGCACCAATGGCGTATCGATCAGGGCAATGGAACAGCACGACATTGAAGACAGCGAAACCGCTCGCTTGATCTTCATCACCCACGCAGCCCCCGAAAGGCAACTCCGCCAAACCCTGGCAGCCTTTGGCGAACTTCCTGTGGTTCAGGGCATCGACAGCGTGCTGCGCGTTCTGGGCGAGTAGATCGTCGGTGTCTGCGATCAGTTACCGCTCCACTCGGGGGCGGGCGCCACAACTGGAGTTTGGTGATGTCTTGCTGGCTGGCCTGGCCACCGATGGGGGCCTCTACGTCCCCGACACCGTTCCTACGCTCGACCCATCGATTAGCGCCGAAGATTCCTATGCCCAAGTCGCTACGAAGGTCATGTGGCCATTTGTCGCCGGCTCTCTGGACGCCGACGACTTTGAAGCGATCGTCGAAGAAACCTATGCAGGCTTTTCCCACCCAGACATCGCGCCACTCTTCCAGCTTGGCGCAGGCGAGTGGCTGTGCGACTTGTCCTACGGGCCCACCCTGGCGTTCAAGGATTTTGCGCTGCAGCTGTTGGGCAGGCTGCTCGACTACGAGCTAACCAAACGCGACCAGCGGGTCACGGTGATCGGCGCAACCTCGGGAGATACTGGGTCTGCGGCCATCCACGCCCTCGCCAATCGAGACCGTATCAATGTGGTCATCCTGCATCCCGAAGGGCGCGTTAGCGAGGTCCAGCGACGGCAAATGACCACCGTGACTGCTCCGAACGTCACCAACCTCGCGGTTCAAGGAACATTCGACGACTGTCAGGATCTGGTTAAGGAGGCGTTTGGCGATCACGACCTGCGGGTCAGTGCCGGCCTCGCCGCCGTGAACAGCATCAATTGGGCCCGAGTCATGGCGCAAACGGCGTACTACGTCAGTGCGGCCCGCCGGGTACTGGCCCGCACGGGCCTGCCAGCCGACTCCCCGGTCAGCTTTAGCGTGCCCACCGGGAACTTCGGCAACGTGCTGTCGGCTTGGTACGCAAAGCGGATGGGCCTGGCGGTGGATCAGCTGATCATCGCATCAAATCGAAACGATGTTCTGACGCGTGTCATGGCGACCGGAGCCCTCACACTGGCGGAGGTAGTGGCGTCGTTCAGTCCGAGCATGGACATTCAGGTATCGAGCAACTTCGAGAGGCTGCTGTTCGAAGCCGGCGACCGTGATGCAGAGGCGGTGACGAGGCTGCTTGCCAGCTTTCGCTCCGAGGGGCATGCAACGGTCGATCCTGCGTGGATGGCACGGATCAGGGACGAGTTCGTTGCCGGCCGTCTCGACGACGCGGGAACCTTGGACGAGATGCGTCGGGTCTTCCGCGAGCACCAGATGCTCATGGACCCTCACACCGCGGTCGGACTTCAGGTGGGCCGGGCCCAGCGCAACAACCCCGACGTTCCTCTGATCGTGATGGGAACCGCCGACCCGGCCAAGTTCGGAGGTGCGGTCACCGAAGCCACAGGACAGGTGCCGTCGTTACCTGATCGGGTGGGCGATTTGATGAACATGACCGAGCGATATGAGGTCATTCCCGCCCACCTTGACGCAGTTCGGGCCCATCTGCCGCTACAGTCCGGGGTCGACGGCAACGACTGAAGGCACACTCCCGTGCGTTCCATCCGGCGCCGGTCGAACCAGCCATGTTTCTTCTACCGACAAGCTGTAGCCAATTGTTTGCCAGCACTCAGACACGAATCGGAGTCTCATAGTGAGTGACGCCACGCCCGCCCGCACCGACCTTCAGAAGAAGGATCGAAGCGAGCTGCAAACCATCATTACCGCCCTTGGCGGCAAGCCCACGAGTCGAGCGAAGAAGGACGAGTTGATCTCGATGGTCCTCGAACTGACCGGTGGTGGTGGTTCCGAGTCCAGTCAGTCTTCAGCAGACGTTTCGGCCGAGCCCAGCGACACCGATGCGGGCCCCGAGGTCGAGGCTGCGGCATTGGAAGAAACAAGTGGTGGGGAAGCCGAGTCCGATACCTCCGACGCTCCCGATGTTGAGTCGTCCGATGCCGAAGACAGCGTTCCTGCGAAGTCCAACGTTCGTCGCGGCCAGTCTCGCGGCGACCAGGGCAAGACCGATGCAGGCAAGGGTGACGGCCGAGGCGACCGGAATAAGGGTGGTCAGTCCCAAAACAAAGGAGACCAGCGGGCCAAAAACGATCAGGCCAAGAACGAAAAGGGCGATGACCCGAACCGAGCCGAGCCGCAGAAGGACGACGGCAATGTCAAGACCGACCAGGGGAGTGATGACGATGATCAGGGCAACCGTCGTCGACGTCGCCGAGGCCGTGGACGTGACCGTGACGAGGAGCAAGTAAACGTTGAGCCGCAGCCGATCGGCGGAAACCTTGATCTTCGAGATGAGGGTTACGGATTCCTTCGAGTCGACGGTGCATTGGCCTCGCCCGAGGATGTCTACGTTCCACTGAAGACGGTGCGAGTTCATGATCTCCGAAAGGGCGACCACATCTCTGGCACGGCCCGGCCTGCGTCTCGCAACGAACGCAATGCAGCCCTCCACTCGCTCGACCAAGTCAACGACAAGGACCCAGCGCTCGCCAAGGATCGCCCGCACTTTGACAAGCAAACGCCCATCTTTCCCACCGAAGCCTTGCCGCTCGAGGTCGATGGCTCTAACACCGGTCGGCTACTGGATCTCCTGGTGCCGCTGGGGAAGGGTCAGCGAACACTCGTCGTCGCCCCACCCGAGACCGGAGCATCAACGCTTCTGGGCGACATCGCAGCGTCGATCGAATCCAATCACGCCGATATCCGCCTGATCGTCATGCTGCTGGACGAGCGGCCCGAGGAGATCACCGCTCTCACGAGGCGCCTCGAGACGGGTGAGGTCATCGCGTCCGCCTTCGATCGCCCTCCCGAAGAGCAGGTAGCTGTTGCCGAGATGGCTGTTGAGCGCGCCAAGCGAATGGTAGAAGAGGGCGAGGATGTCGTCATCCTGGTCGATGGCCTCACACCGTTGATGCGTGCACTCAACCTCAGTGCCCCTGCGGGCGGCCGTCTAATGGCGGGCGGCGTCGACGCCAGCGCCATCTATCCGGCCAAGAAGTTCTTCGGAGCCGCGCGCGCATTAGAAGAGGGTGGGTCACTCACAATGATCGCCACGGTGACCGCCGAAACAGGGTCGCCTACCGATGAACTCATTCTGGATGAATTCCGGGGCACCGCCACCGCAGAGATCCGGCTGAGCCGTCACCTGGCCGATCGAGGGGTATTCCCCGCCATCGACCCGCTGGCGTCGTTTACCAGGGCTAAGGATTCCTTGTTCGATCCCGAAGAGGCTGCTCTGGTCGACCGATTCCACCAGTCGGTTGCGGGCGACGACGCGTTCGCGACGATGCAGAATCTGTTGAGCAAGATTCAGGGAACCTCGTCCAACGCGGACCTACTCTCCAAGCTCTAGGCAGTAGAGCCTTCGGGGTAGTGAAACAAGCACGCTGGCCGCTACCCTTGCCGGTCTTATGAAGCCTGGAATCCACCCCGAGTACCGACCCGTCGTCTTCCAAGACTCTTCGGCCGATCAGTACAGCTTTCTCACCCGGTCAACCATTGAGACCGATGAGACTATCGAGTGGACCGACGGGAACACCTACCCGCTCTACAAGGTAGAAATCTCGTCCGCCAGCCACCCATTCTTCACCGGCACCATGAAGATCGTGGACACCGCCGGACGGGTCGAGCGCTTCGAGCGCCGCTTCGGATCACGCAAGAAGGGCTGATCCAGCTCCGGCTGTAGATCTCCTGAAGGTGCTCCGCTGAGCGCGTCACCACCACCGCATCTTGCGGCCAGTGTTTTGGCTGCGGTGATACGTAACCGGTTTGGGACCGAACCCGAGCCGGTTTCTTGTGGTTTTGCGGCCGCCGTTGCCGACGGCGAGCGGGTGGCCATCATGCTGCCTGCCAAGAGCGAAGACGATGGCGTCGACGTACGGGAATTTGGCCTGGGAAGTGTGCTGATTTGGGGCAGACATCACAAGCTCCCCGTCCTCGTGATCGCCCCATCCGATCGAGCCGGCGGCCTCGCTCGTCAGGCCGAAGCGTTTGCGCAGCTCAGCGTTGCCGTGCTCGATGGCACAACACTGGCTGACCCTGAGGTCCAGGAGCTGGCGCCGATCCCGGCCCTGAGCGAACCGGTGCTAGCCCACCACGAGCTCATCGAATCTGTGGGCGCTGTGGCGGTCGACGACTTTGGACGGCTTATCGCCGAAGTGGAAGGGCTCGAAATCGGGCGCGTCGAGGGTGAAGACGCTCAGCTAGAAATCGGTGTCGGAACCGCTGACCGAGTTTTGCATGGCTACGTGCACAGCCACCAAGATGCCGTCGTGTCGCTTCAACGCGCCGCCGACACCGTTCGAGAAATCCGGCAGCTCGGCCCTGCCGGGCATCCGCTCAACCGCAGGGCTCGCCAGAGATGGCTGCGTTGGAGTGCGTTCCAGGACCCAAGCCTTGTTGGGGCCCAACGTCTCGAGATGGTCCCGCCGTTGGAAGAACGGGTGTTGCAGTTGGGGCCAGAGCCTTGCGCTGCGGTCGATCCCGACACGAACGCCCTCTTCGTTTTCTCCGCTGGCATCGACCCCGAGGTGGTTCCGGCAGCCACCGACTATCGCCGTCGGCATCAACCCAGCGGCACGGTGATCGTTACGAGCCCTGCAGATGCCTTTCCCGCCACGCAACAGATTGCCCAAACCGCGGGAATCGACCTTCGTTCCGTTCCCGCCCCGTACTGAACCTGGGTGGCGCCACACCCAGACCGCATAAAAGGTCACCGTGCAAGCGATAATGGCTCGGTGCTCGAGCGCCTTGATTCACTGCTTTCTGAACATTCCGAGGTAGAGGCGCGCCTTGCTGATCCCACGGTCGTGTCGGATCAGAAGCGATTCATCGAAATGGGCCGCCGCTATAGCGAGCTCAGCAAGGTTGTTGAGGTCGGCGTGGCGTTGCGTGGTCGGCAGGAAGACCTTGAAGTCGCCCAAGAGATGTTCAACGACTCAGAAGGCGATGACCGAGAAGAGCTGCGGACAGAGATCAACGAAGCGACTGCCGATATCGAACGGCTCGAGGCCGAGTTCCGGCTCCTGCTTCTGCCGCCAGACCCAAATGCGGGTCGCAACGTCATCATGGAAATTCGGGGTGCCGAGGGCGGCGAAGAGGCCAATCTGTTCGCACGAGACCTTTTCGAGATGTACCAAACCTATGCCAGCACCAAGGGCTGGAAACTTGAAGTCATGAACAGCCAGTCGTCTGACATGGGTGGGTTTAGCGACATTACCTTCAGGCTTGCGGGTGAAGAGGTGTGGCCGAGAATGAAATTCGAAGCCGGCGTGCATCGGGTGCAACGGGTTCCCGTTACCGAGTCGCAGGGTCGGGTGCACACGAGCTCAGCGACCCTCACGGTTCTCCCCGAAGCCGATGAGGTCGACGTCGATATCGACCAGGGCGATATTCAGATCGATACCTTTCGCGCCAGCGGTGCCGGCGGCCAGCACGTGAACAAGACCGAGTCCGCGATTCGAATCACCCATCACCCCACCGGGTTGGTGGTTTCTATGCAGGATGAGAAGAGCCAGCTTCAGAACCGGCTTCGGGCCATGGCTGTGCTGCGGTCTCGCTTGCTGCAGCTCGAGCAGGATAAGGCCGCGGCGGAGGCTTCGGCTCAGCGCAAGGATCAGACCGGCACGGGTGGCCGCAGCGAAAAGATCCGCACCTACAACTTCAAGGAGAACCGGGTCACTGATCATCGGATCGGACTCACGATTCACCAGCTCGATAAGGTCCTCGCGGGCGACCTCAGCGCCGTCAGCGATGCGCTGGTTCTCGATGAGCGCACGAGGCAGCTCGCCGACGCCGAGTAGCGTCGCGACAACATGGGTTTAGACGAAGGAACGGTCAGCTGGCAGGAACTGCTGGACGAGTCGATCTCTCGCCTGCAGGAGGCTGGTGTGGAGGACGCCTTGATCTCCGCCCGTCGCATCGTGGAAGAAGCATCCGGTTTCGAAGGGGCTGAATTGGTCCTTCACTTCACCGAGCCCGCGACCAAGCGGTGTGTTGCGCATCTGGACTCCATGATGGCACGCCGCATGGACGGCGAGCCGCTGCAATATGTCGTTGGGCGCTGGTCGTTTCGAATGCTCGACCTGCTCGTTGATTCGCGCGTTCTTATTCCCCGACCAGAGACCGAAGAAGTCGCAGGATGGGCCATCGAAGAAGCTCAGCGATTCGAAACCCCCACCGTGGTAGATCTGGGGACTGGAACCGGCGCAATCGGCCTCAGCGTTGCAACCGAGGTGGAGCAGTCTTTGGTCTACCTGACCGACCTGTCATCGGATGCGTTGGCTGTTGCGCGGGCGAACCTGATCGGCACGGGGCGAGCGGCTGCACGAGTCACGATTTCGGAGGGTTCATGGTTCAATGCTCTACACCAAGATCTGCAGGGCTCGTTCAACGTTGTTGTATCGAACCCGCCGTACGTTCGTGAAGACGACGAGCTGCCTGCCGTGGTCAGAGATTGGGAACCGGGAATGGCGTTGCGGGCCGGCGCCGACGGGCTCAATGATCTACTCCCGATCGCGACCGAGGCGATCGACTGGTTGGTGCCCGACGGGGCGCTGGTGCTCGAAATGGCACCAGACCAAACCCAGGTCGTAGCGGAGCATTGTCTCGCCGTTGGCTTCGCCAGCGCCGAGGTTCGTGCCGACCTCAGCGGTCGAGCGCGTGCCGTTGTTGCGAGAACACCAGGTGGAACCACCGACTAGAACATCTCCACTGGCTCGGCGCCGACTCGGACCGTTCGCAGGTAGGACACGTGCTGATGCAGTGGTTGATAACCCATGTCTTCATAGATTCCGTACGCACCCGACGGATTGTCTGAGTCGACGCCGAGCATCGAACTGTCGAGGCCGTCGGCTGCGAACGCCTGGAGCGAATGCGCAATCAGACTGCTCGCAATACCTCGGCCGCGATGTGAGGCCAGCGTGCAGATCGAGTCGATCCAACCGTCGCGTCGCCCGGTGACTTCGACGTCTTGGGGATAGTAAGCATTAAGGCAGTAGGCGACCATGTCGTTGCGGTCGAAGGCAACGAAGCTGAGGTCGAGTCGGCGCCCGAAGCAGTCGATCACATCAGCGCTCCATGCTTCGGGCGAACGGGGGGTCGTTCCCCAGTGGTCGAGAAACGCCTCGTTATAGACCAGGCGGGCAGGTTCGACATGGGCCGGTGTCCACGGGACTATGGCGATGCCATCGATGGTCTTGGGTTCAGGAAGGTCGCCTGAAACTGGTCGCTGCAGTTCATCGAAGTAGCGGGCGGGGGAGTAGCCATTGGCGTGGAACAACCGATGTTTGTTGTCCTGCCATGAGTAGCGTTCGACGAGAATGATCGCCTCGAGATCGGCGGGGGTCGCCATCAAGCGCTCGGTGGCTCGACGGGTTTGCCAATCCAAAATGATCTGCCCGAACCCGTTCCGAAGAGCGGTTGGAGAAACTCCGCCGACTACAAAGGCTCGTTCGAGCTTGACTCCAGAGGGGGAGTGCACAACCTTGCCCCAACCGACCAAGGAGCCGTCTTTGTGTTCCAAGAGCCTCAGGTTGTCCTCGGCCGGGTTGATTGGGTCCTCAAAGATCTCGGTGACTTCGTCACGTGCGGTGAGGTAGGGCTGCGACTCGTTCTTCTCGATGGCCACGATGAGTTGATGGAGATCGTCGAGATCGCCTTCGGTGACGTTGCGAAGCCGAGTCTCGGAGGTCATGTCTCGATCTTGGCGACGCGAGCCGCGTGGCGGCCCCCTTCGAATCCAGCGCCAAGGAACGCGTCGACACAGTCCAGGACAACCTGTGGACCCAGGAATCGTTCGCCCACGCACATGACGTTTGCATCGTTGTGCTCACGACTGAGTCGGGCGCTGGTCATGTCGTGCACGGTTGCCGCCCGTACGCCGGGCACCTTGTTGGCGGCGATACAGATGCCGATACCGCTGCCACAAACGGCGATGCCGAACCCTGCTTCGCCCCCGACCACGGCTCGACCGATGGCATGCCCGTAGTCGGGGTAGTCCACCCGCTCGTTCACATGTGTGCCGACGTCGAGCACCTCATGGCCAGAGGCCCGAAGGTGCTCGGTGATCAGTGCCTTGTAGGCAAACCCAGCGTGGTCGGAAGCGACGGCGATGATGCTCACCCTCGGATCCTATCCAAGTGGCACCTGGGGGTCAGGTCCTTAAGTTGCTTGCCGACGGACTAGGCCAATTCGGGGTACGGCGTAAAGCCGCTGCAGAGCTGGCGGACTTCTTCGCGAATGGATGCTACGGCAGATGCGTCATTCCGGTTCTTCAGCGTTCTGGCCATCAGGCTGGCGACCTGTTCCATCTCGCCTTCCTTCATCCCCTGGGTGGTGACAGCCGGGGTTCCTATGCGGATCCCGGAAGTGACGAAGGGCGATCGAGGGTCATCGGGAATGGTGTTTCGGTTCAGCGTGATGCCGGCTTCGTCAAGCACGATCTGAGCTTCCTTGCCGGTGAGTTCCTCATCGAAGGTTCGAAGGTCGACAAGTAGAAGGTGGTTATCGGTGCCGCCACTGACGAGACGGAACCCTTCTTCAACCAATTTCTTGGCCATTGCTTGAGCATTGGCCACGATCTGGGCGCTGTAGGCCTTGAACTCGTCGGTTTGGGCCTCGGCGAAGGCGACCGCTTTGGCTGCGATGCTGTGTTCTTGGGGTCCGCCTTGCTGACCCGGAAAGACTGCGGAGTTGATCTTCTTGGCGTGTTCAGCGGTGGAAAGAATGCAACCACCACGCGGTCCGCGGAGCGTCTTGTGGGTGGTGAAGGTGACGATGTCACAGTGTGGCATCGGGTTGTCGTAGACACCGCCGGCAATGAGGCCAGCCACATGCGCAGCATCAAACATCAGTAGTGCGCCGATGCTGTCGGCGATTTCGCGGAACGGGCGCGCGTCGATGTTGCGCGGGTACGCCGTGGCGCCGGTGACGATCATCTTTGGCTTGTGTTCCTCGGCGAGGGCTGCCACATCGTCCATGTCGATTCGTTGATCGCTCTTGGTCAGTCCGTAGCCAACAAAGTTGTACTGAATGCCGGAAGCATTGACCGGGGAGCCGTGCGTGAGGTGACCACCGTGGTCGAGGCTCAGACCCAAGACCGTGTCGCCTGGCTCGAGCAGCGCTTGGTAGACGGCCATGTTGGCGTTCGCTCCGCTGTGGGGTTGAACATTGGCGTGATCGGCACCGAAGATTTCTTTGATCCGATCGATCGCAAGCTGCTCGGCTCGGTCTACGACCGCATTGCCGCCGTAGTACCGCTTGCCGGGATACCCCTCGGAGTACTTGTTGGTGAACACTGAGCCGGTAGCTGCCATGACAGCCGGCGATGCGAAGTTCTCCGAAGCGATGAGCTGGAGACCGGTGTTCTGGCGTTCGATCTCCGCCTTCTCGATCTCGGCATAGATGGTGTCGTCAACGATGGGCCAAGGCATCCGACCAGCGTACAACCCACCGGTTGGCCGTTCGATACCTCCATCTGGGTGTATATCTGGGCAAAACTAAACCGCGTTGATCGTTGGGTCGACAACCATAGATATGCAGGATGACGCAGCCCAGTGGCTGACCGCAGAAGAAGGCGAAATGTGGCGCTCGTTGATATCCGTCGCGGATCGACTGATTTCTGTCTTCGACAATGATCTTGAGCGCCTCACCGGTCTCAGCTGGCATGACTATGGACTCCTCGTTCACCTCTCCGAGGGACCTGGTTCCGGGCTCCGGATCGCCGAGTTGGCCGAGTCCATGTTGTTTGCATCTTCAAGGATCAACCGGTCGTTGGACTCCCTGGCCGAGCGGGGCTGGGCCTGGCGTGAGTCTCGCGACGATGGACACTGGGCCGGTCTGACCGACACCGGTCGTGACCGCCTGGCTTCGGCCGCACCGCTTCACCTGGCCTCGGTGCGAAATCGGGTGTTCGACCGACTTGACGGTGACCTTCAGCCGGTGCTCGCCGCAGTGAATGCCATCGCCGACGGGCTAGACGGCCCCGCCCCGGAAGTCGTCTAAGCCCGCTTTCGCTTCGTAGCCATTGCTCGGGTCTGGGTGAGATCATCGCGAGCGGCATACTCTCGATAGCTTTCGCTCTCCATGGCAACGAGAGCGACCTTGCCTTCCGCATCGAACGCAAACCCGAAACCGTGGGACTTCGACAACGGCGATGCTCGCAGGCACGCCATTGGCTTGGAGAGAAACTCCGTCCTCAGTGCGTGCTTCTCGTCGGCTGCGAGGTGTTCGTAGTCCTGTCGTCGAAACCACACTTCGAAGAGGACGTCTTCCATCGTGTAGCGGAACGGGCTGTCGACCAGCATGTCGTACTGCAGTTGAGCGACGGTCGGCCGTTCTCGAACTTTGGGAGGTGTGGAAGCAGAGGTGGGCGAGTCCTCGGCAACTGCGATGAAGGTGTCGAAGTACATGTTTGCCATTGTCGTGACCTAGACAACCTTGCGACCGAGCCAGCCAGCAATCTTCAGAAGCGTTGGTGCATCCTCGCCAGGATCCACGACCGGATCGAACGGCATCTCCGGGGTCTCGCGTCCTTCGGCGGGTATGAACTTGGCGGCTTGCAGGGCGCCCACCAGGTGTTCATCGTCGATAACGAACGGCTGATCGGTGGCCGTTGCAAGGTCCCAGCCGTGAACGGCAAGTTCCGCGGTGTAGGTGGCAAGCAGGCCTGCCCCTGGCAGCTCACCCCAGGGGACCTCCACCATTGCACTCAGTCGGGAGTCATCGGTCCATGCCTTCTGTACGTCGTGTGACGCCGCCTGAAACGCCTCTGACCACCCGCTGGCGAGGCCTGGATCTTGAGCTTCGGACCAGTGTCGCCCTTCGCCGATTGCAGCCCCTCGTTGCTGAACCATCACCACATGATTCAGAAGATCGCGCACGTTGAACTCCGAGCACGGCGTGGGTCGATCGAGGTGGTTGCTGGCTTCGGCGATCAGCGGGTGAAGAGCGCTGGTGACGACCGCATAGCCGTAGCGAGGATCGTCTTTGGAGATTTGAGGTTCTTGTGCGTTTGTCATGTTTCTCATTCTGATCCTCAAACTGGCCATCTTCTGGCCAGTTTGTTTGGAATACTTCAAACCATGCGTGCCGACCGCCTGATACGACTGCTATTGCTCCTGCAGCGCCGTCAACGCGTCACCGCGGCAGAGGTGGCTGTCGAACTTGAGGTGTCTGAGCGCACTGCTCGCCGCGACCTCGAGGCGCTCTCGATGAGCGGTGTCCCGTTGTATTCCACTCATGGGCGCGGCGGTGGCTGGCAGCTGATCGGTGGCGCAACCACTGATCTCACCGGCTTGTCGGCCGACGAGGCCAAAGCGCTGTTCCTAGCGGTCGGTCCAGCCATCGAGGGTTTGCCGGTACTGCGGTCGGCGATGGAAAAGGTTTCTGGCGCTCTGCCCGTGCCGTTCCGGGCCGATGCCGAGGCCGCCGCCGGAGCGGTGAAGGTAGACCCAGACGGTTGGAGCCAACTCGGCGGCAACCGCGACCGACAAGTGCTGGATCTTCTCACCAGCGCTGTTGTGGAAGGAAAGAAGGTTCGCATCGACTATGAGTCGCCGCGGGCTCCGCGTCGCAAACGGGTGGTGCACCCGCTGGGCCTGGTCACCAAGAAAAACGTCTGGTATCTCGTCGCCAACACCCATAAGGGTTTGCGGACCTTTCGCGTGAACCGGGTGCGCGGTGCCGTCCAACTCGACGAGCCAGTGGTACGGCCCCCCGACTTCGATCTCGATAGGGCCTGGGAGGGGATTGTTACTCACGTGCAGTCCGACCTCGAAGGCCGACTCAGCGTTCGATTTGTCGCCGACGAGTTGATGTTGGGTCCGATTCGCTGGATGTTCTCCAACCGACATGAGGAGCATGCTGCCCTTCCCGACGGCCGGGTCCCCTTCACGATCGCGGCATACAGCGCCCGCAGCTTCGCCGCCCAAATAGCCGGGTTTGGTTCGTCGATCGAACTGATCGAGCCGCCGATCGAGGTGCTCTTAGAGCTCCGTCGAATCTCGTCGGAACTTCACCACATGTATGCGACGTGAGGTCAAAAACTGGGCGACACTGTGGCAGTGCCTCCCGCGGAACGAAATCGACCTTCGGTAGCGCTCGGTCACCTGGCGGCTGAACGACTCTCGAACGAGCGGGCCGAGGCTCTTCGCCTCCAGCTAGCCGAGCAACGGGAGCGCCTCTCTTCGCGGCGGACATCGATCGTCGATCGGCATCCCGGAGTCGAACGTGCCCCGGTCAAATCAAGCAAGCTCGACTGGCTCGACATCCCCGGTGGTTGCCTCGAGGTGCTGTTGGAAGTTCCCTTCCGGCTCCTCTTCAAGTCGATCGAAGTGCTGCTCGAGATGGTCGGCGGCATTCTTGAGGGGCTCGGGAGCGTCTAGTCAGATTTCGAACATGTCACGACTCAGTGGAAGACTCGTGGAATGAAGAACGACATCACCGACCTGTTTGGCATCGAGTTTCCGATCTTCGCCTTCAGCCACTGTCGTGACGTGGTTGCTGCGGTCTCGAAGGCTGGGGGAATGGGTGTCCTCGGTGCCGTCGCTCACAGCGACGAACAGCTGGAAATCGATCTCAACTGGATTGAGCAGGAAATTGGAGACCTTCCGTATGGAGTAGATCTCATCATCCCGGCCAAATACCTAGGCGACGACGAAGGCGGATACTCCTCAGAACAGATCCAACAGTTGATTCCCCCTGAGCATCGGGCATTCCTCGAAGACATCCTGGCTCGCTATGGCGTGCCCGAGACCGCCGATGACGGTGGCGGTCTCATGAATGACGGCGATGCAACGTTCTCTATGAATCGCGCCGCACCTCAGCTCGAAATCGCACTTGCGCATAAAGCGAAGTTCTTGGTGAATGCGCTTGGTCCGCCACCCAAACACATGGTCGACCGTGTCAAGGAGGAGGGCAGGCTGGTCGGAGCGCTGGCGGGCAAAGCACAGCACGCCCAGCGGCACGTGAATGCTGGGGTTGACGTGATCATCGCGCAGGGATCCGAAGCCGGCGGGCACACCGGCGAGATCGGGACCATGGTGCTCATTCCCGAGGTTGTCGACGCGGTAGGGGATACGCCGGTGCTTGCCGCTGGCGGCATCGGTCGCGGTCGGCAGATGGCGGCATCGATGGCGCTGGGAGCCCAGGGAATCTGGTGTGGCTCGGTCTGGCTCACCACCGAGGAGGCTGAAACGCTGCCTGCGGTGAAGGAGAAATTCCTCGCCGCCACGAGCTCGGACACGATCAGATCTCGGTCCCGGACCGGCAAACACGCCCGCATGCTCAAGTCGGCTTGGACCGACGAGTGGGAGAATCCCGAAACTCCAGCACCGCTGGGTATGCCGATGCAGCCCATGCTCATCGACGAGGCCATTCGAAGGATCGATCGTGCAGCCCACGTTCAAGGGTCCGGTGCAGAGAAGCTGGCCAACTACTTCGTGGGCCAAATTGTCGGTGATATGAACAAGACCAAACCCGCCCGTCAGGTGGTCTTGGACATCGTCGACGAATTCATCGATGCCACCCAGTCACTCGCCCACCAGTTGGACAGCTAGAGAGAATTTCCATTCTGACTAGACAAACTGAACCTCCCGATCGTGTGGTTGGTCATGGTGGTCTCTGTCTCGTCCCGTCGAGCGGCCCCCTCCCGCGCCCGCCGTCAGTATCCGAGGGCGATACTTATCTCGGATCGGTCCATGGATTTCGACAGCTTCTACAGAAGAGAGTTTCCGACGATGGTGTCTCTGGCGCGAGCGATCTGTGGCGACTTTTCTCTGGCTGAAGATCTTGCTCAGGAGGCCATGACCAAAGCCCACCGCGACTGGGATCGAGTCCAACGTTATGACAAGCCTGGCGCTTGGATTCGAAGGGTGACCATCAACTTGGCCATCTCCCGCCGGCGGCGAGTACTTCACGAACTCAAGCTGATGTCTCGAATTGGCCGTCAGCCAGCTCCAGCAGAACCAGCGGACCACGACTCCGACCTGTGGGACGCTGTGGCCAAACTGCCACCACGTCAGCGAGCTGCTATCGCAATGTTCTACCTTCAGGATCTTTCGACCGCCAGCATCGCAGAGGGGTTGGGGTGCTCAGTCAGCACGGCAACGTCGCATCTGAGCCAGGCTCGCCGAGCGCTCGCCAGCACGTTGGAAGAGGCGAACAATGACGCTTGAGGATCGCCTTCGCCGAGGCTTTGATCGCCACGACGCCGACACGGCCGTTCGGTTAGGGGCGCCCGAAGCCCTGCCACCTTTCGCGCCGCGCCCGCGGGGTTTGGCAGCGCCCGCGGCGTTGACAGTCGTTGCTGTTTTGCTGCTCGCTGGGTTCGGCGTTTTTCTGTTTGGCGGGCCAACGGTCGTAACCGACGATCTCGATCCTGCTATCGGGACCGTGGTGGAATCGACGAGCACCCTCCCCGCAACGACCGTACCGGGCGTCGCCGATCCGACGATCACCAACGACCAGGAATTGGGATCCACCACTGAGGTGGCTCCTCCCTCGACGGCGGCCCCTCCCTCGACCAGGGCTGCAGATTCCGACGGATCAAGTGCGACAACTCTGGCTCCGTCAACCTCGCAGCCATCGTCTACGGCGCCTGCTGGAACAGCAGCAACGACGGCGTCGACGAGCGCGACACCTCCAACATCGCCGGTCCCGGCCGGCTATTCGGCTGTACTCAACCAAGCGTGCGACTCGGGCTTCCGGGCACCGCTCGAACAGGCGGTCTTGCGCTACGTGGGTCCAAACCAAGGATGGGGTCGCATCGATGACCTGGTCGATGAACAAGACGGTCCGTACTACTTCGAGGCATGGGAACCCGGCTATCCCGATGAGGTGACCGTCGAGGTGGTGCTGGCGGAACCGGTCAACGCAACCGAGATCATGGTCGCTCAGGATCCGTTTACGCCTGTGAGCGGAGCCATCGATATCCAGTCTTCGGTTGTGTCGGGGCAGATTGAACTCTCTGGCACCGAAGGCTGGCGCGCCCTCGTGCTGCCATCGACCCCGAAACTCAGTTCGTTCACCATTCGTCGTGACGACGCGTTGGAAAACATCATGGAAGTTCTCGTGTGTGTGCAAGACCCCGCCAACTAACAACGAAGTCCGAGGCGCTCAGCATTGTCGCATGGGGTCTGACCACCCGACCCGAGAGCGATTAGAGTCGTCTGTCGATGCCGCTGGACCTCACTTCGTATTTGGTGGTCGGTCTGGTGGCAGCGTTCAGCACTGGACTTACCGTCCCAATATTTCGCGCGATCGCCCTGCATCGCGGGGTACAGGTGCTACCGAACGAGCGAGCCGTTCATGCTCGTCCTACACCAACGCTCGGCGGTGGCGGCATGTTCGTGGGGTTCCTCACTGCCCTCGGCGTGGCAGCAGCAACCGGCTGGTTTCCCGAGGCGTTCAATGGGACCAGTGAGCCGTTGGCCATTTTGGGTTGCGGCATCATTGCGTACTGCGTCGGTCTGGTAGATGACCTGCGGGAGATCTCCGCTCCTGCCAAAACGGCAGGGATCGTCCTGGCTGCCAGCGTCCTGTTCCGGTTCGGTGTGAGCATCATCTACTTCCGTGTCCCGTTCGTCGACCCGATCGTGGTCGATCCCGGTCTCGCGTATCTCCTGACGGTCCTGTGGGTGATGGGCATGGCCAACGCAGTCAACTTCATCGACGGTCTGGATGGCCTTGCCGCGGGGATCGTGGGAATTGGAGCGTTGGCGTTCTTCTTCTATTCGTTGCGCCTGTTGGAAGTGGGCTTGTTGATTTCCACGATGGGACCGCTGCTACTGGTGATCGTCTTCGGTATCTGTGTGGGCTTCCTTCCCTACAACGTGCATCCGGCTCAAATCTTCATGGGCGATGGCGGTGCCATTTTGCTTGGGGCGCTCATGGCCGCAAGCACGATGGCAGTTGGCGGGCGTACGCCGGATCCCTTTAGCGGTCAGACGTTCTTCTTTTACGCTCCGCTCGTGATTCCGCTTGTCATCCTTGGCGTGCCAATCATCGACACCATGTTTGCGATCGTTCGCCGGGCGACCCGCCGTCAGGGTCTTGCTACCGCCGACAAGGATCATCTGCATCATCGTCTTATGCGGCTGGGTCATGGGCATGCTCGTAGCGTGTTCATTTTGTGGGCGTGGACCGCGCTGCTTTCGGGCTTTGTGCTGTGGCCGGTGTACAACGAGGGCTCCGGGGACGCCATCGTCCCCGCAGGGGTGGCGGCCTTGGGTTTGATTCTCTTCACCCTGTTTGCGCCGGGTTTTCGACGGCCCCGCGAGACGTAGCCGAGGTTTGCTGTCGTCTTGTAGAAAATAGGCCATCCGGCCCTAGTCGGCGAGCAAACCGGAATCTATCGTTACAGAAGTCGCAAGTCGGACGGTCTCAAAAACCGAACGATGCGGACTGATTACGGGCGACTGGAATCACTTCGCAAAGCGACACCATTGAACCTCGGAAACCCGCAAGGGACCGAGGTTCAACTTGTTTTCGGCCCGCGGACCTTGAAGCGAGGGTCGGTCCGAGTCAGGGGAATCTCAGGGTTTCCCCCGATGGTCGCAAGAAGTGAGAGTGTTCTACAGTCGTTGACATGAAGCTCCTTCTGCATCCCGGTGGCGCACTCTTTGTAATGTCGGGCCTGGCCTTTCTCATTCGCCGGCTTGTGCCGATCGATCGGCTCCCCCTCATTGGAGGGGTTGCGATGACCGTGCTGTTCTTTGCGATGATCTTCGGATTCATCGGAGGCGTCTTCCTGACGCTCAAGGTTCGGCAAGCTGAGTCCGCGGCCTGATGGCTGACAAGAAGCCGGCAAAAAAGAAGGCAGGGGCCAAAAAGGCCGGGGCCAAGAGACCGTCAGCTAAGAAGTCTGCGGGCAAGAAGCAAGCGGCCAAGAAATCGACAGTTAAGAAGTCAGCAGCCAAGAGGTCAGCAGCCAAGAAGTCCTCGAGCAAGAAGTCGACAGCCAAGACGTCTTCCAGCAAGAAGCAAGCGGCCAAGAAATCCGCAGCCAAGTCCGCAACCAAGAGATCGGTCCGTCGGCCGCGTACGACCTTCCCCGATATCTCTTCGGCTTCATGGGAACACGCAACCGACCGGGCAGCTCTCCACGCGTTGCGCACCATTCCGGGTTTCGACATCGTTATCCGCAAGGTGATCGGCGCAATCGGCGAACGCAATGTGAAGCTGATCTTCACCGCCCAGGCACTCGAAGTTGGACCGAATCAATATCCTGACATCCATGAAATGCTCGTCGAGGTGTGCGGGACGCTCGATTGGCCGGTGCCACGCCTCTATGTATCCCAGACCCCACTGGCCAACGCCGGTGCCGTCGGTGTAGACAACCCGTTCATTGTTCTGAACAGCTCTCTAATCGAACTGTCGAGCCCGGAGGAACTTCGGTTTGTGTTGGGGC
The DNA here is from genome assembly GCA_938029215.1 of uncultured Acidimicrobiales bacterium. Taxonomy (GTDB): domain Bacteria; phylum Actinomycetota; class Acidimicrobiia; order Acidimicrobiales; family SZUA-35; genus JABDIY01. The sequence continues at coordinate 44,050 of CALHFG010000086.1, forward strand.
ACGAGGTCGGCCACATTATGAGCGAGCACGCCCTCTATCGAACGCTGCTCTTCTTGCTGTTGCAGTTCTCTGGCACGGTTTTGCCGATTGTGGGCCAGGCTGTTGCTCCGATCACGCTCGCCCTGCTGGAGTGGAATCGGAAGGCCGAAATCTCGTGTGACCGAGCGGGGCTGCTGGCGGTTCAGGACCTCGACACTTGTGTTGGCGCCCTCGGCGTTATGGCCGGAGGAATCCGTGGCCGCGAGGGTGAAATCGATGTGGCGGCGTTGCGATCCCAAAGTGAGCAGTACACCGACAGCCAAGGGCTCGACACCTTCTTCAAGTTCATGGCAACTGCCGGCCAGACCCACCCGTTCCCAGTGATCCGGGTACGAGAGATGGACAACTTCGCCGCTCACGGACCCTATACCGACGTGCTCAAGGGTGACTACGTGCGGCGAGGCGAGGAGCCTCCGCTAAAGAGCGACCTGTCCCAGGCGGGAGCCGGGTTCAGCGAGTCGGCTCAGACGGTATTTACCAACGCAGACGAGTACGTCAGCGCAGCGCTGACCAACTTCGCGTCAGCTCTACGGCGTCGCGTTCGAGACTGACCCGAAGCCGGGAACCTACGCCGTTTGCTCAGGCGCCTCTGCTTTGCTCACCATAAACGTGAGCAGCGCGCCACCCACCACACCGAAGACCATCGTGATGAACGCGGCGAACTTGATGATGCCGCCGACTACCGGAACTGCGGGAGCGACGAGCCAGACAATGAGGGCGAGTGCGGCGAGCGCGAACAGGGCGCCTCCGGGGTGCAGAAGTAGTTTCACACCGGGTTCTTCGACACGTCCGACGAGCGACTGAAGTCAACGGGGAGCATCGCCTATCCGCATGTGACGAATGCGTAGCGTCTGAGCGTGGTATGCCACCTGTTCAGGCGCTATGGTTCAGGTCGCTCACCGGTCCAACCCCCGGCGCATCCTCATGCCCTCAAATAGCCGCCCTTCACAATTCACAGAATCGGCGCTCCGTAGCACCGGAGGCTATGAGCTGGTCTTTTCGGCGTTGCTGCTCGGGTTGCTAGGTTTCGGAATCGACCGCTGGCTCGGGACCGCCCCATTCTTCGTGATCACGCTGTCCGTGCTCGGATTTCTAGGCGCCGCGATTTCGCTCTACTACCGGTTCAAAGAAGACATGCAGTCGCTGGCGAAAGAGCAGTCATGACCGCAACGCTGAACCAACACGCCGACCGTCTCGAAGGTCCGTCGCCGGCAACAGAAGTTGCCCTCGACATGGCCAAGCGATCCGCCTTCCTTGTTCCAATCGTCATCCTCTTCGGCGCACTGATTGGCGGAACCAACGGCGTGCTGTCGGTTGGTTATGCGGTTGTCATCGTGGTCGTGAACTTCGTGCTCGCCGCTTTTCTCATCGGACGAGCGGCCCAGATCAACTTTGCTCTCGTGTTCGGAGCAGCCCTTGGCGGCTTCGCATTGCGCCTTGGCCTCATTTTCGGCGCAGTCGTGGCAGTCGCCGATCAGGCGTGGGTTCAAATAGTTCCCTTAGGAATTACCCTCATCGTCACCCATCTGGGGTTGCTGGTGTGGGAAATTCGTTACGTATCCGCCTCCATGGCCTATCCAGGCCTGAAGCCGAAGGAGCATCGTCAAGGTGTCCATTAGTATTTTCGCAGCTGAAGCCGAAGGTGGGGGACTGGTATTCCCTCCTATTGGCAATATCGTTGAGTGGCCCGAGTACCTCTTCGAGGGCACCTTCGCCGGATTCAACAAGATCTCGCTCATCGCCGTGTTGTCCATGGCGATTCCCACCATCATGTTCTTGGCTGCCAGCCGCAACAAGATCCCATCCGGCCTGCAGAACATCGTGGAAGGTTCGGTCGAGTTCATCGACAACCAGGTGATCCTGCCAGCGATCGGCCCGGACGGCTTCAAGTTCCGTCCCCTCCTCATCAGCATTTTCTTCTTCGTGTTCATCGGCAACATCTTCGAGGTCATCCCGACCTTCCAGATGCCAATGAATGCTCGTATGGCAACACCGGCCATTCTGGGAATCTTGGTCCTGTTTGTGTTCGTAACCGTGGGAGTCAAGGCCCAGGGCCTAGGCGGCTACCTCAAGAGTTCCGCCGGCCCATCCGGCCTTCCTAAGCCTATGTACCTCCTGGTTACGCCGATCGAATACCTCTCTACCTTCATCGTGCGTCCCTTCAGCCTTGCTGTTCGTCTCTTCGCCAACATGCTGGCAGGCCATATTCTCCTCGTCACCTTCGGCGTGTTGTGCATCACTCTGTGGCAAACCAACGCCTTGGCGCTCGTTCTGCCCTTTAGCTTTGGGATGCTGGTGGCCCTCACCGGCTTTGAAATCATGGTGTCGTTCCTGCAGGGCTTTGTGTTTGCCTTGCTGGCCGCCGTGTACATCGGTGGTGCATTGCACCCCCACCACTAACCGTTCTTCACTACAAATTCGTTCGTAACAACAACCAATCTGAGTCCCTGACCTGGGACAAAGAAAAGCGAATCCTGACGGATTCTCACTAACTAGGAGACAACCTTCAAATGAGTGCCATCTCAACCGCCATCGAACTGGCAGTAGAAGCTACACCTGCAGAACAGAAGAACGCCGCTGCCGCAAGCAGCGCCGGCTTCGCCTACGGCCTCGCCGCCATCGGCCCCGGAATCGGAATTGGTTACCTCGTTGGCCAGTCGGTTCAGGCCATGGCTCGTCAGCCCGAGGCTGCTGGCCAGGTCCAGACCACCATGTTCTTGGGTATCGCCTTCGTCGAAGCCCTTGCCCTCATCGGCTTCGTGGTCTTCATTCTGCTCAAGTTCGCATAACGGACCGGTCACCACGTGTTGACTTTGTTCGCAGCCGAAACTGAAGAAGTAATCAACCCGATCCTCCCGGAAATCCCTGAGATGTTCTGGGGCGGATTGATGTTTGCGCTCCTCTACGTGCTGATGCGTTACGTCCTGCTTCCTCCGGTCGAACGGACCATGGAAGAACGAGATCAGGCCCTTCGGGCCGATTGGGATGCCGCAAAGGCCGCCGAAGCAAAGGTCGCTGGTGCCGACGCCGAATTGGCTGACGCGCTCGCACCTGCAAAGGCCGAGGCAGCTGCGACCATCGAGAAGGCTCGTGTCGAGGCAGAAGCCGAACGCGACCAGATCATCAGCGGGGCCCAGGCCGAGATTGATGCGATGCGCCAGATGGCGACCTCGCAGATCGAAGCAGCCCGAGCTGAAGCCATGGGCGGTGTCGGCAGCCAAGTTGCCGAGCTGACCGCTCAAGCCACTTCCAAGGTCATCGATCGCCCCGTGTCGGCTACCGACGCTCAGGGAATCGTTAACCGAATCATGTCCGAACGGAGTTAGGAACTCTTTAATGTTGCTCTCGATTTTTGCCGCTGAAGGGCCGAACGGTCCGCAGCTCGCGTCCGATATCAACGAAGTCATTTGGGGATCCATCGCATTCTTTGTGGTGGTTGGACTCCTCATCTGGAAGGCCGGGCCGGCCATCGTTAAGGCACTCAATGGCCGGACCGAACGGATTCAGCGGGAGTTCGACGAGGCTCAGGCCGCTCGGCTCGCAGCCGAACAGTCGCTTTCTGCAACCTCGTCTGATGTTCCCGACATCGGCGAAGAGTCGGCAAGGATCAAGGCTGAAGCGGAGCAGACGGCAACTCGTCTCCGAGTCGACACTGCTGCACGAGCTAAGGCCGAGGCCGAGGCCATGCGCGAGCGGGCTGCGAACGACATTCAGAACCAAACCGCCAAGGCGCTGAGCGACCTGCGTGAAGAGATCTCCTCTCTCACTCGCTCCTCCACCGAGGCGCTCGTGAACGACAAGCTCGATGCAGGGTCACAGGCTGGCCTGATCGACTCCTACATCTCGTCGCTGGAAGGCGCATAACATGAGCATCACTTCCTCCTACGCCGACGCCATCCATGCCATCGCTACCGCTGAAGGTGATGTAGCGAATACTCGAGCAGAGTTGCAAGCCTTCTCCGAGGCTGTCCAGGGCAATGGTGAGCTTCGCTCGACACTGGCAAACGCGTTGCTTCCCGCCGACACCCGAAGCGGAATTGTCGACGACCTCTTGAAGGGCAAGGCGTCCAACGTCACCCGGTCCATCATTGGACTTATCGTCACCGCCGGTCGCGGCGGAGACCTCACCGAGATCGTCAACGAGTTCATGGCTAAGGCTGCTTCGGCGTCCGGTAAGCGCCTCGCCGTCGTTCGCTCAGCTGTTCCGCTGAGTGCCGACCAGCAGGCCCGACTCGCCGCCGCCCTCGCCAAGCAGGCCGGCGGTCCAGTTGAGCTCCAGACCGAAATCGACCCCTCCGTCGTCGGCGGCGTTGTTACCACCCTTGGTGACACCGTGATCGACGGCACCGTACGTAGCCGAATCAACAAGATGCGAGAGGCGCTGTAATGGCCCTGACCTTTGACCCAACCGAGATCGCAAGTGCGCTCAAGAAGAATCTCGATTCTTTTAGCACCAACGTCTCTTCCTCCACGGTCGGCAAGATCGTCGAAGTGGGCGACGGTATTGCCCGCGTTGGCGGCCTTCCAAACGTCGCCGTTAACGAGATGCTCAAGTTCGAAGACGGCACTATCGGCCTGGCTTTGAACCTCGATGAGGGAAGCATCGGCGCCGTGGTGCTCGGCAGCGTGGACTCCATTCAAGAAGGCCAGAACGTTGAGGCCACCGGCGAGATTTTGTCCGTGCCCGTCGGCGATGGCCTGCTTGGTCGTGTTGTCAACACCCTCGGCGAACCAGTCGATGGTAAGGGACCACTTCAAAACGTTGAACTGCGCCGTATGGAGGTGCAGGCCCCCGGTATCACCGGTCGGCAGCCCGTACACCAGCCCGTTCAGACCGGGATCAAGGCTGTAGACAGCCTCATTCCCATCGGTCGAGGCCAGCGTGAGCTCATCATTGGTGACCGCAAGACCGGCAAGACCACCGTGGCTATCGATGCCATCCTCGCCCAGAAGGGCGGCGGCATTAAGTGCGTCTACGTAGCCATTGGCCAGAAGGCCTCTACCGTTGCTCAGACCGTGGCCAACCTCGAGGCGCTTGGTGCCATGGAATACACGGTGGTCGTCGTGGCTCCCGCGTCTGACCCCGCACCGTTCAAGTTCCTCGCTCCCTACGCCGGCTGTGCCATGGGTCAGCACTGGATGGACAATGGCGGACACGCCCTCGCCATCTACGACGATCTTTCCAAGCAGGCCGAGGCCTACCGTCAGGTATCGCTTCTACTGCGCCGCCCGCCAGGCCGTGAAGCCTTCCCCGGCGACGTGTTCTACCTCCACTCCCGTCTCCTCGAGCGTGCCGCAAAGCTGTCCGATGAGCTCGGTGCAGGTTCACTCACCGCCCTTCCGGTCATCGAGACCAAGGCTGGCGACGTGTCGGCATTCATCCCGACCAACGTGATCTCGATCACCGACGGCCAGATCTACCTCCAGGACGACCTGTTCAAGTCCGGCGTCCGCCCCGCAGTTGACGTCGGTATCTCGGTTTCCCGAGTCGGCTCATCCGCTCAGATCAAGGCAATGAAGAGCGCCGTCGGCACCCTGAAGTCCGATCTTCAGCAGTTCCGTGAGCTCGAAGCGTTCGCCGCCTTTGGTTCCGATCTCGATGCGGTGTCCCAGGCTCAGCTCGACCGTGGCTACCGCCTCACCGAGCTTCTCAAGCAGGGTATTAACGCACCGGTCCCCGTCCAGGAGCAGGTCGTACTGTTGTACGCCGGCACCCGTGGCTACCTCGACGGCGTTGAAGTTGCCGACGTTCGCAAGTACGAGAACGAGATTCTCGAGTGGTTCAACAGCCGTCACGGCGACATCATGAGCGCCATCGTCGACACCGGTAAGGTCCCCGACGAGGAAGCACTCGAAGCCGCGATCGCAGCGTTCACCGACCAGTTCGAAGGCACCGTTGTGGCTTCCGATGCTCCCGACGCTGAAGCGCAGGCTGCGGCGGAGAAGGCAATGGTCGATGCATCGAACACCCTTCCCGAGACCGACATCTCACGGGCGGAGGCCTAGTCCATGCCCGGTGGTGCAGAACGAGTCCTACGCCGACGTATCGGCAGCGTGAAGAACACCAAGAAGATCACGCGCGCAATGGAACTCATCGCTGCCACCCGTGTTGCCCGCGCCCAACAGCGCGCCAACGCTGCCCGGCCCTACGCCGAGCAGCTGACCGGTGTGATTGAGAACCTTGCCGCCGGCGGTGCCGACGTGGATCATCCTCTGCTGCGTCAGGTGGAGAACCCCCAGAAGGTCTGCTGGGTCGTGTGCGCTGGCGATCGCGGTCTTGCTGGCCCGTACAACAGTGCCGTAATCCGCTCCGCCGAACGCGAGATGATGGCTCACCGCTCCGGTGGCGGCGACTACAAGATCATCACCGTTGGCCGTAAGCCCAAAGACTATTTCACCTTCCGGGGCTACGACATCGATGCATCCTTCATGGGATTCACCGACAACCCCACCTACGAGAACGCCCGCGAGATCGCCCGTCGGGTTCGTGAACTGTTCGATAGCGGCGAGGTCGACCAGGTCGAATTGGTCTACACCGAGTTCGTTTCTCTCGGAACCCAGCAGCCGGTCGTTCGTCGGTTCCTTCCGCTGGAGTCCACCGAGGTAATGGCCGAGCAGGGTGGTGGCGACGCTGCTGCGATCGCCGGCTTCAGTTTCGAGCCCTCACCAGAAGGTGTGCTGGAAGACCTTCTACCCCAGTACGTCGAGGCTCGCCTGTTCGCAGCGCTTCTGGACGCGGCAGCTTCTGAGCATGCCAACCGGCAGCGAGCCATGAAGGCCGCCACCGAAAACGCTGAAGATCTCATTACCAAACTCGCCCGGGAAATGAACCGGGCACGCCAGGCCAGCATCACCACCGAGATCATGGAGATCGTGGGTGGCGCAGCCGCACTTGAAGAAGACGACGAAGTCGCCGCATAAGTAGTACCGAGGAATCAAGAACTATGACTATGACTGAGAACTCCACCAACCTCGCTGAAGGTCGCATCGTCGGTATCGCCGGCCCTGTGGTCGACGTCGAGTTCCCCCGTGGCGAACTTCCCGAGATCAACCACGCCGTCGAATTTGACGTCGAGATCGACGGCGATACCACCGTCGTGATGGCCGAGGTCGCACAGCACCTCGGTAACGGCCGCATTCGAGCCGTTGCACTGAAGCCGACCGACGGCCTGCGTCGCGGTCAGGCCGTGCGCAACCGCGGCGAGGGTATTACTGTCCCGGTTGGCGACGTCACCCTCGGACACATCTGGAACGTGATCGGCGAGCCGCTCGATGTTCCGGCCAGTGAGATCGACGTGAAGGAGCGCTGGGAGATCCACCGTGACGCTCCCGAGTTCCACACCCTTGAGCCCACCAAGCAGGTCCTCGAGACCGGCATCAAGGTGATCGACCTTCTTACCCCGTACCTGCAGGGTGGAAAGATCGGCCTCTTCGGAGGTGCTGGTGTGGGCAAGACCGTGCTCATCCAGGAGATGATCACCCGTGTTGCTACCAACCACGGTGGTGTATCGGTATTCGCCGGCGTGGGTGAGCGCACCCGTGAAGGAACCGACCTGTTCATTGAAATGGGCGAGACCATGATGGGTGACGGCGTTTCGCCAGTGCTCTCCAAGGCTGCGCTCTGCTTCGGTCAGATGGACGAGCCGCCTGGTGTGCGTCTCCGTGTGGCCCTGTCGGCCCTCACCATGGCCGAGTACTTCCGAGACGCACAGGGCCAGGACGTGCTGCTGTTCGTCGACAACGTGTTCCGCTTTGTCCAGGCCGGTTCCGAGGTATCCACCCTCCTGGGTCGTATGCCCTCGGCCGTGGGTTACCAGCCCACCCTCGCCGACGAGATGGGAACCCTGCAGGAGCGCATTACCTCCACCGGTGGTAACTCGATTACCTCCCTGCAGGCCGTGTACGTACCCGCCGACGACTACACCGACCCGGCACCGTTCACGACCTTCACCCACTTGGACGCCACCACCGAGCTGTCCCGTGACATCGCCGCTCTCGGTATCTATCCCGCTGTGGATCCGCTGTCGTCCAGCTCCACCATCCTCGCCCCCGAGGTCGTTGGCGACCGTCACTACAAGGTGGCCACCCAGGTGCAGGAGATTCTTCAGCGCTACAAGGAACTGCAGGACATCATCGCCATCCTCGGTCTCGACGAGCTGTCCGAAGAGGACCGCATCACGGTGAACCGAGCTCGCAAGGTCCAGCGCTTCCTTTCCCAGCCGATGTTCGTCGCCCAGGTCTTCACCGGCCTCGAAGGTGTGTTCACCCCGGTCGACGAGACCATCGACAGCTTCGAGCAACTGGTCAACGGTGACCTGGACGATCTGCCTGAGCAGGCGTTCCTCAACGTTGGCGGTGCCGACAGCGCCCGCGAAAAGGCCGAGCAGCTTCGAAAGAGCGTGGGCTAACCATGGCATTCACCATCGAGTTCGTTTCTCCCGAGAACATTCTCTACTCGGGTGAGGGCACGATGGTCACCGCCCGTACCCGCGGCGGTGGCGACATTGCCTTTCTGCCCGGTCACGAGCCATTCATCGGTTCGCTACAAACTGGCGAGGTCAAGGTGACCGAGACCGGTGGCGACATGAAGAGCTTTGCCGTGCGCGGCGGTTTCGTGAGCGTCACCGGTGAAAAGGTCACGGTCCTTTCGGACCTGGCTGTCCCGGTGGGCGACATCGACGTTGCTGCCGCTCGGAGCGATTTGGCCGCAGCGGAGTCTGCGCTGGCCGCCGATGAGCTGGATCCGTTTGCTACGGCTGACAAAAAGTGGGCCGAGCTACGGCTCACCATGTCCGGCACCACCCCCGACTCCTAACCCACCCCCTCTTCAACCGAAATTTCGTGTGTGACCCACATCTGTTGTGGTCTGTGCACGAAGTTTCGGCGTTTTTGGGGTCTCACACGTAATTACAGCCTGATTGTCCTCGGCCGGTGCCGCCGTCCTATTCGAAAAGTGATCGAAAGATGCGTCGCGTAGTCGTCCATCCCGGTTGCACCAGCTTTGCTATAGGACGGCCCATAGATGCCGACTAGGTTGGTATGGCTATGAGCGAAGCACGCCTTTCACCCGAACGTAACCTGGCCCTCGAACTGGTCCGGACGACCGAGGCCGCAGCGATGGCTGCAGCCCGGCTCATGGGGCATGGTGACAAGATCGCAGCTGATCAGGCCGCTGTTGACGCGATGCGACATGTGCTCGACGGCGTCGAGATGAACGGCACCGTCATCATCGGTGAAGGTGAAAAGGACGAAGCGCCGATGCTCTACAACGGCGAAGTTGTCGGCAACGGCGAACCGCCCCATTGCGACATTGCCGTTGATCCGGTCGATGGCACCACCCTGACCGCTGAAGGTCGAGCGGGAGCGATCGCGGTCATTGCGGCGTCTGAAGCTGGCACGATGTACAACCCTGGCTCGGCTGTCTATATGGAGAAGCTCGCTGTCGGTCCCGATGGTGCGGGAATCGTCGATATTCGACTGCCGGTTGACCGCAACATCACCGCGTTGGCGAAGGCCAAAGGCGTCGAGGTATCCGACATCACTGCAATCGTTCTCGACCGCCCCCGTCACGCTGAGCTGATCGCTGAAATTCGTTCGGCAGGAGCCCGTATTCGTTTGATCTCCGATGGCGACGTGGCCGGAGCTATCGCCTGCGCCCTGCCGAATACGGGCGTCGACATCTTGTTCGGCATCGGTGGCACTCCCGAAGGCGTTATCACCGCCGCCGCTCTTAAATGCATGGGCGGCGACCTTCAAGGACGCCTGTGGGCCCGTACCGACGAAGAGCGAGAGCTGATCGAGTCAGAAGGTAAGGACGTTGGTCAGATCCTCGGCCTCGATGATCTGATCGCTACGGAGAATTGCTTCTTCGCTGCCACCGGCATCACGACCGGTGACCTTCTTCAAGGTGTCACCTACACACCCGGCGGAATCACTACCCACAGCATGGTTATGCGTGGCCGATCCGGGACCGTGCGTATGGTCGAGGCGCAGCACAAGAGCGCCAAGCTCAAGGCCATCGGGCCCATCGGCTACGTCTAGGCATCTTCCCCAGAGGGAACACATTCCGCTGAAATTCCTCTGAAGGAACACACCGGATGTGTTCGCCAGCAGGAATTTGGGCAGTTGTTAGCCGGTGGCTCCTATGCCGCCTCGGGACCGAAACGCGCTCATGGCGCCAATCACGCCGACGACTCCGACTGCAACAATGGCCCAAAACTGTAGATCGGTGTCGGTGTCGCCGCGCTCTAATATCACCGCAATCACGAACACCGCAGCGATTAGTGGAACAGCCTTCATACCTTCAGTATGGCCCCAAATGGCAGGTGGACGCCATCTCCGTCACGGCGGCTCGGAGATGACGCCCGTGCCAGTTTGTGCTGGTAGGAGCCTCTCGATCATGAGCCGAAGGAGCTTGTCCAAGTAGGTAGAACAGCTAGATCAGGCGATGTGCGGGTGAGAGCGGACAAGCGATCCGCACCTAACATTGTTGTCATGGGCTCCCTTCCGCTTTCGGTACTCGATCTGGCCATGGTTCGTCACGACGCATCGACCGCTGAGGCGCTGGCAGAAACGGCTCAGGTGGCCCAGGCAGCGGATCGGCTGGGCTACACCCGGTTCTGGGTCGCCGAGCACCACAATGCTCAGACCGTGGCCAGCACCAGTCCTCCGGTCCTGCTGGCCCATCTTGGGGCTGTCACGAACCGCATACGGATTGGCTCTGGTGGGGTGATGCTTCCCAACCACAGCCCACTTGTAGTTGCAGAACAGTTTGCTCTGCTCGAGGGGCTGTATCCGAACCGGGTGGATCTCGGGATTGGACGAGCGCCGGGCACCGATCGCGCCACGATGGCGGCACTTCGTCGTAACACCGATGGGGGAGAGGAAGAAGACTTCCCCCGCAACGTGATCCATGTTATGAGCATGCTTGGCGATCATCGCGACGAACACGACCCTCCCCTGCACCTGTCAGCGACCCCGAAGGCTGCGACCTACCCCAAGGTTATGCTGCTCGGCTCAAGTGGATTCAGTGCTCGATTGGCTGGGCTTCTTGGG
>CALHFG010000087.1 GCA_938029215.1 uncultured Acidimicrobiales bacterium
GGCTCAGTTGAAGAGCTCTTCGAGGGCTGCCACATCGGCGTCGGTCAGTTGCACGAGGTCGAAGCTCGGGATCTGTTGAAAGTGGCGAGTGAAGGCTTCGCTCAGTTCGACCACCAGGTCGGTGGGATGTTGGTCGGGCACGAAGTCCCATGTGAGCCGCAGCTGTCCGCCTGAGACGTGGGCCATGATCCCGAGATCATGAGTTCGATGGTTGCGGGCTCCGTACCCAGCTTCGATGCCAGAGCTGGGCATCAGAAGGTCGGTGCCGGCGATTGACCGGTCGATCTGGCCGAGGTAGTTGATCACGAGGCGAGGCATTGCCGGAAGTTGATCGAGCGCCCCAACTCCGCCAAGAGGGGCATCGAGAACCACCGGCTGGGCGGGGTCGACACCGATTGGGTACATAGACGTGAACCATCCGACGGTGCGGGATAGGTCGAGATTATCGCGAAGCTCTTCGGCACGGCCGTGCCCCTCCAGCGTTGCGAACATCCGGTCGGTGCCAAGCACGTCCTTGTGGGCTCGGGCAATGGCGCCCAGCATTCGTTCAAAGAGTCCGTCCTGGCGCTGGATGTCTATCGATATCGAGAGTTGGCGCCCTGCCGATTCGGGATATCGAGCAGCTGACTGTGTGGGAAGGTCTGAGGCAATCCGTTCCCAGTATGGATTGGCCTCGAGTTCGGTTAGCGCAGCTCCAAAGGTTGCCACCGGCGTCGTGCGATCCGGTAGCAGGTGGCCGCGATAGGCGGCGGTGATGTCCTCGATGATGGGGCGCCAGGACACTCCATCGACCACGAGGTGATGAATGGTCAGGAACAATCGGTCACCCTCGGAGCTGCGGAACAGGCCAGCCCCGACGAGCTTGCCGCCCTCGATGTCCATCCCCGACTCGATCGAGCGAGTTACTGCCGCGACTGCCTCGTTCGGTAGGTTGTTGAATTCCTGAATCCGCACCAGCGGCACAGCCTCCGCGATCCGCTGTATCCATCCCAGCTCGGTTTCGGTGAAGACTGCACGCAGCGAGTCGTGGTGATCGATCACCGTAGCGAGTGCTCTTTCAAGCCGATCCAGATCAACCGCTTCGCTGAGATCGAACCACATCGACTGGTTCCAGTGGTTTGGTTCGGCAAAGTTTTGTTGGAAAAACCACTCTTGCATCGGTAGCAGAAGAGCGGGGCCGGTGAATCGGTCAACTAGGGGAGCTGCATGGTCGGCTTGAAGCTGCGCGACCGTTTCCAGTTCAGCAATCGTCGGGTAGTCGAAGAGGTCGCGCGGTTTGATTCGGATGCCGTGACGGCGGAGGCCGGACACGATCCTGATGCTCAGAATGCTGTCGCCGCCAAGGTCGAAGAAATTGTCGGTAGCGGAGATGCCAGAGACGCCAAGAACCTCCGACCACACGGCGTACATCCCCGTCTGGGTGTCGTTCGTCCCTTTGGGGACCGGCGGACCTTCACGGTCACCGTGGTCTGATTCAGGAACGGTCAGTTGCTTGCGGTCGATCTTGCCGTTGGGTGTGAGCGGCATCGAGTCAAGCTCGATGATGGTTGAGGGAACCATTGCCGAAGGGAGTCGGGTAGAGAGATTCTGCTTGAGCGCAGCGGCCGACACGTCGGCGCCCGGGTGAACAACGACCCAGAGTGCAAGTCTGGTGCCGCGCTGGGTGCCGATCGTTCCCGCGGCGGCGGTTTGGATAGAAGGGTTACTGAGCGCGACCGATTCGATCTCACCTAGCTCGATCCGAACCCCTCGGATCTTTACCTGCTGGTCGACTCGTCCCAGAAATTCCAGTGCCCCGTTCTCGAGCCAACGTACGAGGTCGCCCGTTCGGTAGTATCGCTCGCCGTCGATGGTGAGGAAACGGTCGGCGGTGAGATCGGGTTGACCGACATAGCCCGCGGTGACTCCGGGACCCCCGACGAACAACTCGCCGCTCTCCCCGGCCCGCACCGGTTGACCTGTTTCATCGAGCACTAGCTGTGATACGCCGGGTATCGGGCGGCCGATTGGAACTGGTTCGTCGCTGCGATGATCGGAAGGGAAGAGGTGGTGGTGGCTCCACACCGTGGTCTCGGTCGGTCCGTACTCGTTGTGTAGCCCAACGTCGGGGAGCCGCTCATGGTGGGACGTCACGAGATTCGGAGGGCACGCTTCGCCGGCGACCATGACCGTGTTGAGCGACTTCAGCGGAACGGGACCCACCTCGCTGAGCAGGATTTGATAGAGCGACGGGATGGCGAGAAGGTGGCTGACGTTGTGCCGTTGGATCAGTTCGCCCATGTGGTCGACGTCGGTGTGAAGTCCGGGATCGGGCAACACGATCTCACCGCCCGAGCACAACGTCCACCACAGACCGACCATCGAGCTATCGAAGGCGAAGGAGCTGAGCAAGAGGAAGGCTGTCGGGCTGTGCGGATAGACCTCACGGCGAACCGTCGTCGAATACACGATGTTCGAATGGCTTACGTTCACGCCCTTGGGCCTGCCCGTCGACCCTGACGTAAAGATTGCGTAGGCAATGTCGTCAGTGCTGCGCGACACCTCTGGAGGCGCGTCGGCCTCGTCGTCGGTGCAAGCAAGCGTGGGACCGGCGATGTCTGGTGTCTCGGCACCTTCGGGCACAAGGACGTTGGTCAGGCGAGAGTCTTCGATGATCGTGGCGATCCGGTCGGCGGGATAGTCGGGATCGATCGGAACATAGGCACAACCCGCCCGTAACACACCCAGAATCGCCGGCACCGTCGCTGCGGATCGACTGGCGACCACCCCAACCAAGTCGCCGGGCGAGGTTCCGCTAGCTGTCAGCTGGTGGGCGATGGCGTTGGCCCGGCCAACGAGCTCGGAGTAGGTCAGGCTGTTTTGGCCGTGAGTCACCGCTTTGGCATTGGGGTTGGAGCTGGCGAAGGCAGCCACGATATCGTCGAGTGGCTGTTCTGGGATCGAGCCGGACATCGCTTCGCTCAGCCAGTCGGCCGGCACCGGTGGAGACACCGAATCGCTTCCCCTGCGCCGCTCAGCAGGGTGTCCTGAAACTGCCAGCTCGTCCTCGAACTGCTGCAGTAGGGTCCGGGCGGTGTCGCCCGAAAGGGCGGACCCGGAATATTCGATCGCGAGGTTGACCTCGTCCCCTCGGACCTGAACGAAGAAGGTTAGGTCCGCAGTGGCCGTGTCGGGAGCGAGAACTCGATGTTGGGCTGTGTTGCCGCCGATCGAGGCGCTCCCGAGTTTTCCGAACGCAAGCAGCGCCCGCAGGGACGGGATCGGTTCGTCGGCCATCCTTCTGTCGTTCACGATCGAGGCGAACGGGTAGTTGCGATGGGTCAGCGCGTTGTTCAATACGGTGCTGGCTGAAGAGAGGGTGTCGTCGAGGTCGACGACCAAAGGGAGGACGTTGAGCGCATAACCGGTGAGTTGGTGATCACTGCTCGATCGGATCGAGAGCGGCATACCGATTTCGACGGTCGAACCCCGCGTGTGTTGTCCCAGGACCTCGGCGGCCGCTGCAAGCGAGCGAGCCGCGCCGCTCACTCCTTCGATGTGGTCGAGGTGGTCAGCGGAGAATGAGGCGCGAATCTCGAGGTATCCGTCCGCCTCGCCGACACTATCGAACGTCGGAACGCTGCCCGTCGGTCGGTTGCGCCAATAGGCACGGTCGGCCTCGTCGGTTGAACGAGCAAGCTGTCGTGCAGCAAATTCGCGGTAGCCGGTCGTCATCGGCGCCAGCGATGTGCCGTCGTACAGATCGGCCAGATCGGTGAAGAGCCGATCGAGGCCTGCCTCATCAATGAGCGCGTGGTGCATCGCGAGCACCACACAGCTCCCGCCGCCCTCAAGTGCCGAGACCGATATCCGGAGTCGGGGTCCGTGGTCTGGATCGAACGTCTGAGCGAAGAAGCGATCAGCCTGACGTTCGGCCTCGGTTGGCGGCAACGTCTCCGTCGTGGTGAATTCCAGCGCTTCCGACGCGGGAACTACCCGTCTAGGTTCGGTGTAGGTAAGTCGGAACGGGAGATGGCGAGCAATCAGCTCTTGGGCTGCGGATCTCAGCCGGTCGGGATCGACGGAGCCGTCGATTCTGTAACTACGGCCAACGTTGTTGGCCGTGCTGTCGGGTTCGTTGAGCCAGGCGAAAACCATCGCTCGTTCGCCCGGTGTGAGAGAGGGCAGTTCATCGCTCTGTGTTGTTGTGAGAGCGGCTTCGAATGAACCGGCTTGGACCACGGCGGCGAGTTGCCGAGCGGAGCGATGGGCGAAGATGAGCTCCTCGGGGAGAGCGATGCCAAGTGCCTCTCCAAGCTGGAAGACGCTTTGCATACCAGCGAGCGAGTCGCCTCCGAGATCGAAGAAGTCGATGTTGACCCCGATCGACTCGACTCCGAGTTGCGCAGACCAAATCCCCAGAATCGTGGACTCGAGGTCGCTCAGGTCTCCGGGTTGAGCCTCGTCATCACCACCGATGCGACTCGATGCGGTGGGGTGTGGAAGGGCTCTCGTGTCCAGTTTGCCGTTCGGCGTTGTCGGCAGGCGCTCCAGCGCCACATAGGCGGCTGGAATGGCGTGGCTCGGTACCCGGTTCGCCAGCCACGTGCGTAGCTCAAGTGGATCAGGCTCGTTGGAGGACTCGAACCATGCGGTGAGTGTGTCGCCTGCGAGCCTGATGGCGGCCCGGCGAATATCTGGATGTTGCTCCAGTTGGAACTCCACCTCGGTGGGATCGAGTCGGATTCCACCCACCTTGATCTGTTCATCCGATCGACCCAAGTAGGTCACAACCGAGGGAGCGACGAATCGGACGAGGTCTCCGGACCGGTAGAACCGCTGGCTATCGAGCGAAACGAATGGTCCAGCCTCCGGTTCAGATCCGAGGTAGCCAACGGTCACGCCGCGGCTGGATATCAGGAGTTCCCCTGGGGAACCGATCGGGACGTCGTGGTCGTAGGCGTCGACGATGCGCAACTCCACTCCGGGTGCTGGCTGGCCGATCGGTACCTCGGCGAAGACATCGGAGGGCAGCGCCTCATAGATCATGCAGCCGACAACGGCCTCGGTGGGCCCGTATTCGTTGAAGATGCGAAGCCCGGGCTGCCATGCCCACAGGTCTGCGGTGAGTCGGGCACCCAACGCCTCGCCTCCAATGACCAAGGTTGTGAGAGCGTTTTCGGGTGGTGCGAGGCGAAGGAGGAGTTCCAAGTGTGAAGGCGTCGCCTTCATCCAGGTGATTCTTGGCGTCTCGGCGATCTGTTTGAGACCATCGACACCGTCGGCCTCCACCACGATGAGTTCGCCACCGGTCAGCAAGGGGAGGAAGATGCTCGTGACGGTCAGGTCGAATGTCAGTGCGCTAAAGAGGGGGACTACCGGTTGGACGCCTGGCTTCAGGTAGTGGGTCCGAGCGAAGTGCAGATAGTCGGCGACTCCGCGGTGGCTGATCGGGACACCTTTCGGCTCCCCAGTAGAGCCGCTGGTGAACAGCAGGTAGGCCTCGGCGGCATCGTCGACTTCGACTCGGTCGAGCTCGAGTGCTGGACCTGATGTGTCTAGACAATGGGCGGGGAGTTCAGTAAGCGTCAGGACACAGCCCGCCCGCTCGATGAGTGATCGTCGCCGCAGTTCCGGTTGGCATGGATCGATGGGCACATAGCTCGCACCGCTCCACCACAATCCAAGGAAGGTCAGAACAGCAGCCGCTGAACGATCCATTTGGACCCCAACTCGGTCGCCCGGTCGAACGTTTCGTTCGTTCTGGAGCCAGTGCGCCGTCCGCTTCACCGCAGTGAGCAGTTCCGGGCCTACGAGCTGGGTTCGATCGTGGGCCAACGTCGCACTCGGCAGCGTCCGTTCCAAGAGCGCCGGGAGTAGTTCGGTGTCGGGCGCTTCGTTTCTACGGTCGCCCCAGGTTCGGATCTCCATCCGCTCGTCCGGGCTGGTCAGCCCAACTCGCCCAATCGATGTGTCCGGGTTGGCTACCAGTTCGTTGAGGATGAGGCGGAAGTGATCGACAACACGACCACGCTGTGGGCCGGCAGCGGTGGTGTTGACGTCGATGTGAAGGCTTGGCTCAGCATCGGCGTAGGTCGTTAGCTGGAGCTGAAAGAGATGGCTGGGATCGGTGGCTCCAGGATGAATCCACTCGGTGGTGACGCCGTGCTCGCCAAACGTCGAGATCCCGCCGCGAGGAATGACGTTCACAACCGCTTCCACGTCGGTGAGCCCCGGAGTTACCCCGGGCCGAGCGTTTCGAATGGTGGTCATCACTGACCTTGCGATGCGTTTGTGCAGGGCTCGATGGGTGTCGGTTGGATCGATCTCAACCTCGACTGGGAATACTTGCATCACGGGGCCAAAGACTGCTTCGGCCTGTGGTGTCGAGCGGTTGTGAACCGGCAACCCAATCGCCATCTCGGTCGATCCGGTGATGCGATGCAAATAGAGTGCCGAGGCGGTCACAAGCAACGATGTCCAGGCAAGATCGTTTGAGATCGACGCGTAGTCGGAGTTGAGCCGCTCGGAGAGTAGCGCCCGGTCGTTGCCGTCTAGCGGGATCGGCAGGCGTGTGCTCGTTGCATCGGTGTTGTCGGTTACCTCATACAACCGCCCGGCGCGCGGCATCGGTGACCGCTGAGCCCAGTGGGCTGCGGCTCTTGTGGCTTTGGAGTCGAGGGCCTTCGAAGCCAACTCCTCAGCCCAGCTGTAGTAGGACGGGATTTCGCTCGGCTGGCCGTAATAGGCCGAAGCCGTTGCGGTGAAGATGGCCGACGATGCGGTGGCGTCGGTGATGACGTGGTGGAGGTTGAGATACCACGAAGTCGTGCCATCGGAGTGTTCGATGAGAACGCTGTCGATCCCGCCCTCGGTCATATCGAGCGGCGTGCTAGCTCGGGCACGGGCCCAGGCGGAGGTCTCGGCTCGGGGCAGCTGGATGATCGCGGTCGTCGCTGGGTGGGTCGCCACGACGACGCGGTCTCCATCGATGCGAGTTCGGAGAACGTCGGACTCGGCAACAACGTGGGCGAATGCGGCCACGAAACGGTCCGGGTCGATGGGGCCGGCGATGGTGGACAAGAGCGCGGTGTTCTGATGCGGAGAATTGGGGTTGCGTCGCTGGGAGGACCACAACTGTCGCTGCATCGTGGAAAGCGTGGGTTGTAGATCCGCTTGTGACACCAAAGACTCCGAAGACTCCGAAACAGGTCGGGAACTCCCAACACACCTCACTACGACACCCGACCAACGTTGGATGCCGTGAACCTATGAAATCACGAATTGCCTGCCCCGCATCTAGATCATTTGGACCCTGCGGTAGGTAGATCTGTGTTTCACTCTGGCATTTCTTGTGCATCCGCACCACCCTGAGCTTCGTAGGCCTTGGTGTTCGGCTTACCTATCCCTGAATTGAACTGAAGGAATTCGATGAAAATCATCGCAAGAAGTGCTGCTGTTGTTGGAATCGTCTTTGCGTCGATCGCTGTGCTGTTCGTTGGTCCCGCGTCTGCCCACAATGCCGAGGACAGCTACGTCTACCTCGACGTCGGGCAAACCTCGCTTTCGGGAAGGATCGACTTCCCCTTTGGTGACCTGCGCGAAGCGCTCGGGTTTGAGCTCGATGCCGATGCCGACGCTGACGCGTGGGAGGCTGAGCTTCAAGCGAGGTATGCCGACCTCACCGCGTATGCCGATGAGCATTTGGAAATCGAGGACTACGCACTGACATTCGGCGAGTTGGAGTTCCTGTTCGAAGAGGACCAAGCCCAAGAGATCAACTACGTGATCTTGCCCTACACCGCCAATGTCGGCGGCGAGGTTCCCCAGCAACTAGACATCACCTTCAATCCCTTCGTCGAAGAGATCCAAGATCGCAACGTTCTGGTCATTGTTCAGAACAACTGGCAAGCCGGCCTGTACGACAACGGCGAGGGTCAGCAGAGCGAGTTCGTAACTACTTACAACCGGGCGAACCAGACTCAGGTTGTGGACCTGGGAGCGTCCAGCTGGTGGAAGAACTTCTCCACAAGCACGCTGCTTGGACTGGACCACATTCGCACCGGCCCTGACCACATCCTTTTTGTACTCGTCCTGCTCCTGCCGAGCGTTCTCGTGTTCAGCGACCGTAAGCAGTGGGAGCCGTCCGACAGCTTCGGCCGCTCGCTTTGGCGTGTACTCAAGATCGCCACGATGTTCACGATTGCTCACAGCATTACCTTCACCTTGGCAGGTCTGGAGATCCTTCCGCTGCCGAGCGCCAAGATCACCGAGTCGATCATCGCCCTGTCGATTGCGGCGGCGGCACTGCACAACCTTCGCCCGATCTTCCCCAACCGTGAGTGGCTGATCGCCTTCGCGTTCGGCTTATTCCACGGTATGGGCTTCGCCTCGCTCGTGTCGGGCCTTGAAGTTAGCCAAAGCACGCAGCTGATATCCCTCCTCGGGCGCAACGTCGGCATCGAAATCGGCCAGGCCTTCGTGATCCTGGTGTGCTTCGGCCTCCTGTATCTGCTGCGCAACACCGTCGCCTATCGCTGGGTGATGATGATTGGCAGTGGTGTACTCACCTTGATCGCTCTGCTCTGGATGTACGAGCGTCTGTTCGAGCAGGAAGTCGGAATTGCCAGCCTCACCCTGAACGACATGGTCGAGAAGTTCACACGTTTCCCACGGTCGGTCATTGCGATCGCTGTGCTCACCGCTCTCGCCGCCGGTTACCAGATGATGGAGCGCAAGAACAACCGTCTCGTCGATACCGTCGAGCTCCCTACGCTCGACAAAACCGATGACGACGACCGTGAGTTGGTCGGGGTTTAGAGCACCTCACAGCAGAGAGACGACACCCAAATGAAGATTCTTGTAGCAGGCGGTGGCGGCTTCATCGGCGGACATCTTGTCAACCGGTTAGAAGCACAGGGCCACGAGGTCCGCAGTGTCGATTGGAAACCACAAAGCGACTGGTACCAGGTCAGCCCGACGGCGCAAAACATGGTGCTGGACCTTAACGAACGTGAGGCGTGCCTCACGGCGGCCGACGGCATGGACCAGATCTACAATCTGGCGGCCGATATGGGCGGCATGGGGTTCATCGAGAACAACAAAGCTGCCTGCATGCTCAGCGTGTTGATCAGCACTCACATCATGATGGCGGCTCGCGACAAAGGGGTCGGACGGGTTTTCTATAGCTCGTCGGCATGCGTTTACAACGGCTCGAAACAGAACGATCCCAACGTCACCGCCCTGCATGAGGACGACGCCTATCCGGCCGATCCTGAGGATGGCTACGGCTGGGAGAAGCTGTTCTCCGAACGCATGGGTCGTCATTTCATGGAGGACTACGGCATCGAATTCCGGACCGCCCGCTATCACAACGTGTACGGGCCCGAGGGAACCTGGACCGGCGGTCGTGAGAAGGCCCCAGCTGCGGTGTGTCGAAAGATCGTTGAAGCAAAGAACAGCGGCAATCACACCATCGAGGTGTGGGGCGATGGTCTTCAAACTCGCTCGTTCATGTACGTGGATGACTGCGTCTACGGCACCGACATGCTGATGAACTCTGACGTGAAAATTCCGCTGAACATCGGATCCTCCGAGCTCATTGCAATCAACGACCTCTACAAGATGGTCGCCGAGTTCGCAGGGATCGAAATCAACCTGGTGCACGACCTGTCCGCACCCCAAGGCGTTCGAGGTCGAAACAGCGACAACACCCTGATTCAGGAACACCTGGGCTGGGAGCCTTCGATCACCCTGAAAGAGGGAATGCTCAAGACCTACGAGTGGATCGAGCAACAGGTGCAGGCTGCCGGGTAATTTTCATACGTTCTGCACAACTCAAGCAGGACATGCCCACATCCGATCCCTACTGTCGAGACCATGGCTGCACCCGTTAACGAAGAAGCGAACTCCGACGCAGCCCCTGAGCGTCGATCGCTTCAACACGACACGGTATGGAGCATCCTGGCGACGGGAACCAGAACCGTCGGCGCCGTTGGCCTGTTTTACCTGTTGGCGAGGTATCTGGGTCGCGAAGACTTCGGTCGATATTCGGCTCTCTTTGCCGCATTTCTGATACTCGGTGGGTTCGTCACGATGGGGACGTCCCACATCGTCGTCAAACGTGTCAGTGTCGATCGATCTCAGACCGCTCGAAGCTGGGGTGCAGCACTGCTACCTGGTCTCATCTTCTCCGTTGTGGTGGCCGGTGCGCTCGCTGTGCTCGGTGACCTCGTAGTGCCCGGTGTTCAGGGGAGGGATATTCTCCTGCTAGGGCTCGCCGAATTCCTCGGTATCGCGGTGAGCGTGCCTGCGGCACACGCACTACAGGCAATGGATCGGTTCCCTCAGTCATCGATCCTCACGATGTTCTGGACGCTCCTCCGGGTCGGTTTCGTAGCGAGCGCGTTCTTCGTCTTCGACGCCCAATCGTTGCAGGGTGTTGGAGTCGCGTTGTTGCTAGCAAGTATCGGTGCCGGGCTGACCAGTTCTGCGGTGCTCGCATCGATCGCGGGCCTTCCGAAGTTCAGCATCTCCGAGAGCATCCAGATCGTCAGGGAAGGATTCCCGTTCTCGTTGACTCAGGCCAGCAGCATCATCTTGGGTGACATCGACAAACAAATGCTGGTCAGACGCCCGCTGGATGGTCCAGCACTCAACGGCATCTACAGCGCCAGCAACCGAGTTCTCGGTTTGGTCGCAACGCCGGTCTATGCAGTTCTCGCTGCCACCTATCCTCGCTTTTTCGCCAAGGGCGCAGCCGATGGTTTGCGAGGCACCTGGGGCTATTCCAAGCGGTTGATGTTGCCGGTAGCTGGGTACGCAGTCTTGGCCAGCATCGGGCTGTTCATCACTGCACCGCTCGTTGATGACATCTTGGGCTCCGACTACACCGACTCCATCAGAACCATTCGGTGGATGTCGATCATTCCGATGATTCATCTGCCCGCCCTGCTCGCTGGCGAAGCGGTCACCGGAGCAGGGCTTCAGAACACCCGCAACCGATTCATCGTTCTGGCGGGGGCCCTCAACATCGCGCTCAACCTGGCACTCATCGGCCCCTATGGAATCGACGGCGTCATCGTCGCTACCTACGCTGCAGAGATATTCTTGCTCGGCGGACTCGTTATCTGGATCCGCGGGCAGGTTGCAGACGTAGGGGCACCCAATGACTGAGTCACGCACGATCTCGTATGAAGAACTGCTCGCTTCGGACCTCTCTACGGCTGAGCCCGCGCTCGTCACCGGGATCGATGTGTTATCCGACCTCTGGAGCCCCCAGCACATTGTGGATGAGGTCGGCGACAGCGAGGTTCCGATCGTCTATATCCGCAAAGGGGATTATGTAGGCGGCGAGCGAAAGCTGCGCAAGGTTCGCGACTACTACAACGAAATCATCGGTGACATGCCGAGCGACCCGTTTCCGTATCTGGCCGAGCTTTCCTACGACGAGCACTTTCCATCACTCGCCCAGCAGCTGGTTGATCCTCCCCCGCTGAAGGGTGAACGATTCGGACAGCGGGTGATGTACTTCGGGCGCGGGGTGCATAGCCAGATTCACTTCCACACCGGCGGCAGTGCCATGTTGTTCTGCATCCACGGCACCAAGGTCGTCCGACTCTTTGGTCCTGATCAGACCGACAAGCTCTACAAGGTCAGCGCACGGAACTTCAGCCGGGTTCTCGTCAGTAGCGTTGGCGAGAACTCCTATGACTATGACCAATCTGCGTTTCCTCAATTCGGTGAAGCCGACTACGTCGAGTACGAGGTTCATGCCGGCCAAGTTCTCTTTATTCCCATTCACTGGTGGCACAGCATTCAGAACCTCGAAGACGTCAGCCTGACAGCGGTCTACTTCTGGGATCAGGCATGGAAGGGCACGTGGCGAGACTTCGTTCCTCCCAAGTTGCCGCCCAAACACATGCGACTCGACTATGTGCGCAACCTGGCCTACAAGTACGCCATCAACCCAGTGAAAAGAAGTCGCCTCTTCGACCGGCGGCAAAGGATGCGTTCGTCGATCGGAAAGTAAGGTGCAGCGGTGGAACTGTGCATCTTTACCGAACCCCAACAGGGCGCGAGCTACGAGGACCTTCTGGCGGTCGCTCAGGCGGCCGAACGCAACGGCTTCACCGGCTTCTTTCGTAGCGACCACTATCTAAAGATGGGCGATGGGTCCGGCCTACCGGGGCCCACCCACGCGTGGGTCACGTTGGCTGGCCTTGCTCGTGAAACCTCGACGATCCGGCTGGGGACCTTGGTCAGCCCCATCACCTTTCACGAGCCTGGGCCATTGGCGATCATGGCCGCTCAGGTCGACGCGATGAGCGGTGGCCGAGTTGACTTCGGCGTTGGGTCCGGTTGGTTTGAAGCCGAACACAAGGCGTACGGGCTTCGGTTCGGGACACTTGATGAGCGCATGACTCGATTCGAAGAAGCGATGGTTCATATCGTCGGCCTCTGGTCTACTCCCGAGGGGGAGACCTACACCAACAGCGGCGCTGAGTGGAATTTCTCCGATTCGCCCGCACTTCCCAAACCGGCTCAGTCCCCGCATCCTCCGATCATCATTGGTGGCCGCGGCAAGCGGCGGACGCCGGCGTTAGTCGCCAAGTACGCGGCCGAGTTCAATACGCCCTTTGTCCCAGAAGCTGATGCACCGGCGATCTATGAGCGGATCTTTGACGCGTGTCGGTCGATCGGTAGAACCGATATGCCTCGGCTATCTGCCGCGCTCGTGGTGTGTGCTGGCCTCGATGACGCGCAGGTGAACCGCCGAGCCGCTGCCATCGGCCGAGAGGTGCCGGAGCTGCGGGAAAGTGGGGTCGCTGGTACCCCTGGTGAAATCATCGAGAAACTGAATCGCTACGAGTCCATGGGCGTGTCTCGGATCTACCTACAGGTATTGGATATCCACGACCTCGAACACGTCGACTTCATCGGCTCAGAGATCCTGCCCCACGTCTAGCTTCAGCTCTCAAGAACAGGGGCATCTGTCACTCAACGTGTCTGACTTTCACTACTGGTGGCGCGACTCCATACGTTGTGCAAGACTCAGCCTGCGAACGGAATGCCCGGGGCGATGGCGGTGGCATACGGGTCGCTTTGAGATTCAGACCAGATCACCAAGTCAGATCAGAAGGACGAACGATGGCGACAAGTGCACTACGGGCCGTGAATGATGTTCCCGGGATGGAGCACTGGGGCGCTATGAAACCCTCTGTTGCGAGATTCTGGGCCCGTTTCTATCCATCCCAGACGCCGCTGTTCTTCACTGACCTGGTGAAGAGTTATGTCCGGCCCGAGCACGACGTTCTTGAGGTGGGAGCCGGTGCAGGAGCGCTCGTCCCGCATGGCATTCGAGACGTCGTAAACCGACTTGTCGGGATCGATCCGGATCCTCGAGTCATCGACAACACCGAGCTTTCCGAAGGCTTTGTATCGGTCGCCGAAGACCTCCCCTTTGAGGACTCCTCCTTCGATCTGATATTTCACCTCATGGTGGCAGAGCACCTACCGGATCCTCTGGGCGCTACCCAGGAAGCGGCGCGTGTGCTCAAGCCGGGGGGACGTCTTATGGTGTTCACGCCAAACAAGAATCACTACTCGATGATCATCTCCCGGTTGACGCCGCAATGGTTCCACGACCGATTCATGGCGATGATTGGTAGCCGACCTGATGCCGATGACGTGCACCCGGTGCACTACCTCATGAACTCCGAAGAAGACATGAGGCGCATGTGCGCAGCTTCGGGACTGAAGGTCGAACGGTTGGAATACCGGTCTGGACCGCCCGGATATCTTCGTTTCTCGGTGCCAACGTTCTTGGCTGGAACGGCGTGGGAGCGATTCATCGAGCGCCCGTTTGCGTCGATGCGTGCTCAGATCCTGTTGGTGGCGATCAAACCCGAGTAGAACCGGCCCCGCCCCGCGAGTCGCGCTCGGTGATCGTCGCGCTCGGTGATCAAGGTGTCGCGGTTCGATAGACGACCGCTCCCGAGATCACGAGACCGTTGGCCACCACCTGGTTGAAAGGGGCCGGGGTCACCACCGACCTCAGAATCTCGAGTTCGCTCGTTGGAACCAGCGAACCGTTGCCGCTGAAAGAATCGATACGCATGTCGTTGAAGCCGACCCATCCCTCGGTGAGCGCGTATTGCGCCTTGTAGAAGGCCTCTTTTGCACTGAACACCCTGATGGCTGCAGTCTCCCGTTGCTCGATCGGAAGCTGCCCAACTGCGGCGAGCTCTTCCTCGACGAGCAGCATGTCTCGTACGCCGTCCTTTAGTGGCTGAATGACCTCAGCATCGACACCGATCCCCATCGTCTGGTCCTGGTTCAGTGAAGCGACTGCGGCGACGAACTCGCGGCCTTCACGGCGTGTGTGCGTAATCGCCGCGGTTACCCCGGGCGGCCAAACGGGCTGTCGCCCCTCGCCGACCGGGAGCGAGCCCACCTCGATCCCGAGGGCCCGAATTGCGGCTCGAGCACACGCTCGGCCGGTCGCAAATTCAGCCCGCCGTCCCTCGATAGCGTTTTCGATGAATGCCTGCTCCTCAGCAAACAGCGGTGCATCAGGCAGAAGCTGCTCGCTGGCGAACGCGACGACGTCCTCACCAGGAAACAGTGACTCAATTTCTCGAGCTCGGAGCGGTGCATCCACGTCGACAACGTACCGGAATGGTGCGGTTGTGCGCTGAGGGTGGCAGCCTGAATCTATGAGTACGCCAAAAATCGTGATCGTAGGTGGGGGAGCGGCGGGGATTCACGCGGCGAGGGCTCTGCGTGGGCTGGATGAACTGGTGACCGTAACCCTGGTTGACCCCACCGGAACCCACCAGTTTCTGACCCGACTGGCTGCTGTCGCTGGCGGCGTTGCTCCACTTTCTGCCGCCACCGAACCCCTGGCCGGTCTGCTTGATTGTCAGGTCGTGGCGGGGCGGGCCATTCGGGTTGGCGAGAACACCGTGGAGCTTGCTGGCGGCGGGAGTCTGTTCGCCGATGCGGTCATCGTGACGGCCGGAGCTCACTCGACCATTCCTCCGATCGATGGAATTCGCAACGCCCTGTCTTTGCGAACCGCAGCGGACGCGTGGGCAATCCGACGTTCGGCTCAATCGGCCGACGCAGTGGTCGTCGTCGGAGGAGGGCCCACCGGGTGTCAGCTCGCAGGAGCCTTGGCCGCTGGCCCCTTCGACCTGTTCGTAACGCTCATCGAACGGGAAGATTCACTTCTCAACGGGTTCCATCCCGCCCTCGGCGTTCGAGCGCGGGAGATCTTGTCGGGCCGCGGCGTTTCGGTCTGGACCGGACGCACCGTCGAAGAGATAACGGCCGACTCGGTCCGAACCAGCGGCGGCGTCGCCGGCGGTGTTCCAATCTGGACCGGCGGGTATCGAGCCCACGCCGATGAGATTCTCGACGCCCCGACTGTCGATGGTCGAGTCGTCGTGGACGCGTGCGGGCGAGTCCAAGGGCTCGAGTCGGTTTTCGCCGCAGGTGACATCGCTGCCCATCCTGTTGGCGACGGGTCGTTCCATCCAATGTCGGCTCAAGTGGCAACCAAAGCGGGACGGGGTGTGGCGCACAACGCTCTCCAATACCTGCTGGGCAACGACACCTCTGAACTGCAACTTCCCGATCTCGGGTGGGTCGTGGACCTGAGCGGAGGTCAGGGGGTGGCAGACGTGTTCGGGCTCCCGTTGACCATGCCCGGCATCGACCGATTGGTACCGTTGCTGCACGATGCCATCGACATCCGCAATCTGCTGCAGATTGGCGCACTGAGCTCGTTGTGGCGTGATGGGAATGTTTCCCCCAACGCGCGGTCGGGCGAGGTGCCCGTGAGGTGACACTGGCTAGACGAGCTCCGGGCCGGTTCCTTGCGGGCTAGGAGAGACTCAGCGACGACCGCCGTCGACCACGAACTCTTGAGCGGTGCATGCTGCCCCATCGTCGGCCGCCAGGAACAACACCATTTGGGCAAATTCGCGCGGGTAGATACGGCGTTTGATGGCCTGATCTCTCATCGTGCCGTCTTCGCCCTCCGGAGACCACCACTTCGTCAACTGCTTCTCCGTGGCCACCCATCCGGGTAGGACGGTGTTCACCCGAACGTTGTCGACCCCGAACGTGCGCGCCATTGTGCGGGTTATTCCTTCCACCCCGCTCTTTGCGATGGCATAGCCGGGAAAGAAGTCCTCTTGGATCTGGTAGGACGAAGAGCCGATGTTGATGATCGAACCGTTCTTCGCCTCGAGCATCTGCGGGGCGACTGCCTGCAGAGCAAAGAAGTAGTGTCGCAGGTTGACGTTGATTCGGTTGTCCCAGTACTCCGGGGTGACTTCTTGCCAGGTGTGTCGATCATCGGACGCCGCGTTGTTGACCAAGACCGTGATCCCGCCGAGATCGGTGATCGCCGTAGCGAGCACCGCCTGGGTGGCGGCGATGTCGAGAAGATCCACCGCATAGAACACCGGCGAGTGGCGCGGATTGTGAGCCTCACAGCGCGCAATCGTCTCCGCAGCCTTGTCGGCGTTGATGTCGGCAAAGCCGACCTTGCTGCCCTGCTTAGCGAACTCCTCGACGATCCCGGCGCCCACGCCGTCGGCTCCGCCCGTCACGAAAACGGTACGGTCCACGAGCGATGGGTACTGGGCATACTCGGCATCAATGGGGGCAGTTGGGTCGGTCACGTTCAATCTCCTTGTAGCTGTCAAACTCTACGGCGCAGAACGGTTTACAGTGAGGGAATCATGAATGGCGACTCCTCCACAAATGACAGGAACAAGCCGATTCGTGTGTGGAGTGTCGAGCCGTTGATCGAAGAGCTCACCGGCCCGCTGACGCTCGCCGCGTTCGGATTGCTGTTTATTGTGATCCCGGACTTTTCGTTTGGGCCGATCGGCAGCACCCAGCGGCTCGGTTGGATTGGGCTCATTTTCGCGCTGGTCGGACTGGTTGTGCTCATCGTCAAGTTCGTACGGCAGTCGGCACCGTCTAGGGACTAGGTGGTGAACACACCTCTCCGCGTGAAGTGTGTCACTCTTTCCACAAAATGATAGGCATGCTTTACAAACGGTGATCGGACTCGGTACGGTACCGGCTATGCAACTGCGCAAAGCCTCTGCTCTTCTCATTCCCATGGCTCTCCTCGCTGCCGCTTGTGGCGGCGACGCCGAAACCGCCGATGGTGGCGGACCCGTTGTGGTGTACAGCGGACGCAGCGAGGAGCTGATTCAGCCCATCCTCGATGACTTCGAAGCCGAAACCGGCATCGAGGTAAGCGCTCCTCGATACGGCGGCTCCGATGAGCTCGCCCTCCTCTTGGACGAAGAGGGTGGGAGCACTCCGGCCGATGTCTTTATTTCTCAGAGTCCGGGAGCTGTGGGTTTTCTGGAGGAGCAGGGCGTCCTCGCCGAGTTGCCCGACAACGTGCTTGCGCTCGTAGACGAAGCGGTTCGCGATGACGATAAGCGTTGGGTTGGGATCAGCGGCCGCCAACGGGTGCTCGTGTACAACACCGACCAGGTTGAGCCCACGGAGTTGCCCAGCAGCATCTTCGACCTCACCGACCCGCAATGGAAGGGACGGATCGGCATCGCGCCAGGTAACGGCTCCTTCCAAGACTTCGTTTCGCTGATGCGTACCCAGGTGGGCGATGATGTCGTCGCCGAATGGCTCGATGGGCTCGTGGCCAACGATGTGCAGACCTACGCCAAGAACAGCGCCATTGTGGCCGCCGTCGGTCGTGGCGAAGTCGATGCCGGCCTCGTTAACCACTACTACAACTACCGTGCGATCGACGAAGACCCCAACCACAAGGGCCTCAACCATCAGCTCGCGGTGGATGACCCTGGCAGCGTTCTGATCGTGACCGGCGCTGCGATCCTGAGCGAGAGTGACAACAAGACCAACGCCGAGAAGCTGGTTGAGTACCTCCTCGGCGAGTCGGCCCAGCGGTACTTCGCAGACGAGACGTTCGAATACCCTCTGGCCAATGGCGTCGAGCCCTCCCGGGATATCCCGGCCGCGCCGTTTGCCGAAGTTGGCACCGTCGACTTCGGTGATCTTGGCGACTCGCTTGCCAGCACTCGCGAGCTGATCGAATCCGCCGGGCTCGAAGGCTAAGGAGACCGCGGCGCGTGCGGTAGCCTCACCCGATGGCCGTTTCCCACGGACGGGTTCCACCCCGTTGGATGTTCGGTCACGCCATCGTTCTGGCCGCCGCGTTTCTGCTTCCCGGCCTGTTCGTGCTGATCCGGACCGTAGGGCTCGGCGGAGATCTAGTCGAAACCCTCGGTGACTCACTGGGCCCATTGGGTCGAACGATCCTGCTCTCCACCACGGTCTCCGTTTCGGCGGTGGTGGTGGGGACCGGACTTGCGTGGTTGCTCGTCCGGACCGACCTGCCCGGCCGACGGGTTCTCCGTGTCCTGGTCGTCTTGCCGCTGGTCTTGCCTAGCTTCGTTGGCGCAGCAGCGTTTCTCGCTGCCGTCGCTCCGGGTGGCCCCGTCCACAGCGTGCTCGGCGTTATTGGAGTCGTGCCGCCGCGCCTGTCGGGACTACTTCCGTCGTGGCAGATCCTCACATTGTTCACCTATCCGTACGTCTTTCTTCCTGTCGCTGCTCGCTTGCTCGCTATTCCGCCCTCGCTTGAGGAGAGTGCTCGCCTGCTGGGTCGAACCGGGCGTCAAGCCTTCTTCGAGGTGACGCTTCCGCAGCTGCGGTCGGCCATTCTCTCCGGCGGTCTGCTCGTGTTTCTCTACACCGTGAGCGAATTCGGCGCGGTGCAGTTGCTGCGATACGACACGTTGACTCGAGTCATCTACAGCAGTCGGCTGAGCGATAGACCCACCTCCTTCGCTTCCGCGTCGATTCTTATCTTGCTGGCAGTCATTGTGGTTTTGGTTGAGCGGAACGTGCGTGGAAGCGCACGAGTGAACGAACGCAGCGAACGATTCACGCCGGCATCTCAGCCGTTGGGCCGATGGCGGGCTGCAGCATTCGGTGCTGTTGGTGTCGTCATACTGTTCGGGGTTGCGGTGCCGGTCAGCAGCCTGACCGTCTGGGCGTGGCGCGGCATTGTTGGCGGACGGGTCAACTTTTCACGACTGGTGATGCCCGCGATCAACACCGCGTTCGTCGGTACGCTCACCGCTGCCGTTGCGGTCGCCGTTATTGTCCCGTTGGCCGTCCTGGTGGTGCGGTATCGGCTGCGTTCTAGCAGTGCGATCTCGGCAGTTGTCATTGCGGGCTTTGCGGTTCCGGGTCTGGTGATTGCGCTCTCGCTGGTTTCGTTTGCGGTCAACACACCCGGCGTCGGTTGGATCTACCAGACCCTGCCTCTGCTCATCGTTGCCTATGTCATTCACTTTGGAGCCCAGGCCATGGGCGCAGCTGAGGATGCCGTTCGGGCGGTGCCGGACAAGCTGCGAGAGTCCAGCCAACTGTTGGAATCGTCGGCCCTTGTTCGGGCACGTCGAGTGGATGCTCCACTGATGCGACCCAGTCTGCTCTCGGGGGGTGGCTTGGTGCTCCTGTCGACCATTAAGGAACTGCCTGCGACGCTGCTGCTTGCCCCTATTGGTTTCCGGACCCTTGCTACCGAAGTCTGGGGATCCTATGAAGATGGTCGGTTCGCCCAGGTGGGCGTTGGGGGACTGGTGCTGATATCCCTTTCAGCGGTCCTCACGTGGTTTCTGGTTTTGAAGCGATCTGAGGCTGTTGTCGCCGCGTGAGCAATAGTTAGGTTTCCTTTACGTTCTGTCGAAGGGTAGGTATGCTTGGACGGGTGCTCACGAATCCGCTGGCAGGCAGCGCTCGCGCCGGCCGAACTCTGAACACCGGTCACACCACCGCGGGACTATGGCTATCCGAGGCTTCGGTTCATATCGGTGGAAACCCCATTGTCGAGTCCGCTTCCCTCGATATCACGCCCGGCACAATCGTGTCGTTGCTCGGTCCGAGCGGATGTGGAAAAACCACTCTGCTGCGGTCTATCGCGGGGCTGCAAAGACTGTCGTCGGGGTCGATTACCGTCGGCGACGTGGTGATCGCCAGCGACAGTGTTCATCTGCCACCTGAACAGCGCCGGGTCGGCATGGTCTTCCAGGATGGGGCCCTCTTCCCGCATTTGTCGGTGGCGGACAACGTCTCCTTTGGACTTCGAGGTTGGGCGGGGTCGTCAGACCGCGCCAATGAAGTATTGGCGCTGGTCGACATGGCAGGGTTCGGCGACCGTATGCCGGGCACATTGTCGGGCGGACAGCGGCAACGGGTTGCTCTGGCACGCGCCCTTGCCCCTCAGCCATCGGTGCTGCTGCTCGACGAACCGTTCTCGGCGCTGGATGCGGGGCTACGGCTCCAAGTTCGCCGGGACGTGAAGAAGCTCATCACCCAGATCGGTATTACCACCATTGTGGTCACTCACGATCAGGAGGAGGCCTTTGCCCTTGGCGAGCAGGTGGCGGTGATGTCGCAGGGCGCCATCCACCAGGTGGGTGCACCGAACGACCTCTATGAGAACCCCGCCAGTCCTTGGGTGGCAACGTTTGTGGGCGAAGGCATCGGCCTCGCTGGGTCTTTCGAAGGCGGATATGTGTCCACCGCGATCGGGTCGCTACCGGCCCGATGGGTGTCGGCGTCGCCGAAAACGGCTGGAGCCAGCGTGATCGTTCGACCTGAGCAACTCGTGCTGACCGCGGGTGGTTCGGCCGAGGTCACCGATGTGGAGTACTACGGCCATGATGTGCGCTACGACGTGACCTTGCGTGATCAGAGCAACGTGAGCGTGCGCTCCCTTTCTCCTGAGTTCAAGGTGGGGGATCGGGTAGACGTGAACTTCGTCGGGACGTCGGTTCCCGCCTGGCCCGCGTAACGTTTAGACTGGCCGCCATGGCTGGACACGCACCGGAACCCGCTCCCGAACCGACAAACAAGGTCTTGGGCATCATCGTCGGTGCCATCTTCGCGCTGCTGGCTCTGGGTGCTATCGGCGCCTCAGCAGCCGTTGCATCCACCACCGATACCCACGCTGACGACACCTATTCTGAAGACGGCGATCATTCCGACGAGGGTGACGACCATTCCGAGTGAGGTCGGCGACGAGCTTCGGTCTTTGACAGGCGGCGAGTCCAAGTAGCGCCGAAGGAAAACTACTTGGCGGCAACCAAGATTCTCTCGGCGGTGAACGCGCTGAGACCGACGACGGCGCCTCCAACGTCGACGGTCGTGGTTCCGTCGGGCGAGGAAGCGATCACCGTGGCATCGGTTCCGGGGACGATGTTGTTCTGCTCAAGGAACTCGAGAAGGCCCGGGGTGAACTCCAATTCCTCGGGAATTCTGGTGACGGTGGCCGAGGTTCCGGTGGGGACGGTCGACAAAGCGCTCAGAACGGGCTCCACATAGCTTGACCCCGGGATCGGGTTGCCGTGTGGGCAGGTGGTGGGGTCATCGAGGCGTTCTGCAATGGCGGCTTCGACGGCCGGGCTGATGACGTGTTCCCATTTGCCAGCTTCGTGATGGGCCTCGGCCCATGACAGTCCGAGGAAGTCGGTGAGGAAGCGCTCGGCCAAGCGGTGTCGGCGAACCATTGTGGTGGCCAGTGCCCGTCCTTCCTCGGTGAGGCTGATCTCGCTCTTGGCAACCGTGACCAAACCTTCGTCGCTCATGCGTCGAATCATCTCCGAGACCGCAGGCCGCGAGACTTCAATCCGTTCCGCGATTCGGGCCTGGATCACCTTGAGACCGTCTTCTTCGAGTTCGAAGATTGTCTCGCAGTACTCCTCGAATGCCGGATGGTGTTCGGGTGAGGTGTACTCGGCCATGTAGAAAGTTTAGCTTGCTTAACAACCGGGCGTCGGGTGCGCCCGTCAGGCCATGGTGAGACCACCAGAAACCGACAATGTCTGGCCGGTCACAAAGCCCGCTTCCTCAGATGCGAAGTACACGACGGCCGCGGCGATCTCTGCTGGCTGGCCGATGCGTTTCATCGGCACGGCCCTTGCCATGGCGCTGATCACCTTGTCGCCGTCATCGCTGGCCGCCACGATGCCGTCGAGCAGAGGTGTGTCGGTGGGACCGGGGCACACAACGTTGGCCGTCACGCCCTTTTTCGCGGTTTCGCGAGCGATGGTCTTGGTGAACGAAATCACCCCGCCTTTGGCCCCGCTGTAGACGGCTTCGAGGGATGACCCGACCCGTGCCGCGTCGGAACTTATGTTGATAATCCGCCCCCATCCCTGCTCCACCATGTGGGGCAACGTGGCGTGAACGGTTCGAAGCATGCCCTTGAAATTGATCTCGATCACGCGGTCCCAGAACTCTTCATCGGTTGCGAGAAACGGCTTGAGCTCGTCCCAGCCAGCGCAGTTCACCAGAATGTCCGCTGGGCCAACGGAGTCCTGGGCTGCCGAAAGGGCCATCGATACCGAGTCGGCCCGGGTGATGTCCATCTGTACCGCCGTTGCGGAGCCTCCAATATGTTCGGCGGTTTGCTGCGCTCCCGCGCCGTCGATGTCGGCCGCAACAACGGTGCGACCAGCGTCCGCGAGTGCGACACAGATCTCCCTGCCGATTCCGCTGGCGCCTCCGGTTACAACAGCTACACGCTTGCTCATGGGGCGATAGTACTTAGTCCACGAGAATTGCCCGATTCTGACCGCGCGATCCATCTTCGGGGTAGGAGGCTTCCAACGTGGTTCCGTCGGCTGCGTCGTAGACGACGACGCTGGTCCGGTCGCCGAAGTCGTCGACGGTGAACACCAGTTTGGATCCGTCCGGACTCCAGGTCATCGCCTGGGGGAGAGGGGCGCTATCGAGCACGTCCACCAATTCCAGCAGACGGTTGAAGATGAGCACATCGTGTCGCCGAAAGTCGGCCCCGCTCGTCTGGACCGCAATCATTCCCCGGGACCCTCCCACCGCGAGATCCCACAGCACCTCTTGCCCAGTGAATGCGGGAATCTTCTTACGTTGTGCTGTAGCCGGGTCGAAGGCGTAGTGGCCGGTGTCGATGAGGGTCGCGACGATACCGACCGACGGAATATGGCCGACGACGGCACCCGGTTCGTCTTGTAGGACCGGCTCGCCCCCGGGCGAGAGAATCGTGAACCACGGGTTCGTCCGTGAGATCGAGGTGGTAAATCCCCATGCCCCGTAATGCTGAAGCCAGCCGCTCGTCTGGGTCACCTCAGTTTCTTCCTTTGACCCGGTGGTGAGGTCGATCGTGCGCAGGGATCCTGCGGTGGACTCTTCGCCTTCGATGAATGCAATTTGGCCTGGTTCGGTGTCATGCCATGCGAAACCGAGCGCCGTCGAGGTCACGCTCTGAAGAGGGCGACCGACGGCTCCGATGAAGAGCACTCTGGCCGCAGTGGCGTCACTCTGTGTGCCCAGCGCCGCGATCCATGTGCCGCTCTTGTCAACGCTGATGTCGGAGACTTCCAACAGTGGTCTTGCCTCGCCGGGGGCGCTGTATGGAACGAGCTGGGCAACTCCTCCCCCTACAGGCATTGTGATGAAGGAGACCCGAGGAAAATCAAAGAGTGGCGTGGAGTCGACGACTGGGGGCGCGGTGGTTGTTGTGGGTGCGGTGTTCGGGGTTTCGGGGGGCAGCGTGGCAGTTTCTGAACCGCTTGGCCACTGGGTAGCCAAGATCGCAGCGAGGGCGATCACGCCGAGCGCAAGCGGGATGGGATTGCGCCGACGAGACACTGACTGCTGCTCAAAAACGAACTCGGGTTCATCACCTCGATCGAGCACACCCATATCCCGACCCTACGACAAGCTCCGCCGGCAGGATTCATCAGAATTTGGTTGTGCATAGCAACATAACGTGTTAGTTATGTGGCTGTGTCTTCACGAGTAGCTCATGCCATCGATCTGGAAGTGGTCCTGAAAGCACTAGCGAGTGCTCGACGCCTACAGATTCTCGAGTGGTTGAAGGATCCTCAGACCCACTTTCCCCCGCAAGAACATGGCGACCCAGTAGAGCATGGCGCCTGCAATCTCTACATCGTGGAAAAGCTTGGGGTCAGCCAGCCGGCTGGATCACGACACCTCAAGGTGCTGGTCGATGCCGGACTAGTACTCGCCACCCGCCGTAAGGGGTGGGTCTATTACCGCCGCAACGAAGACATGCTGTCGACGGTCGCTGACCGCATGGCCAAGATCTAACAAAGGAACCCGCACATGTATGAATCACTTCAAGGCAAAGTTGTCCTCATCACCGGCGCTGGCAAGGGCATCGGACGAGCATTGGCCGAGCGCTTCGCTGGCCAAGGCTGCAAGGTCGCCGTGAACGATGTCGATGTCGATGCCGTCACCGAGACCGTGGCTGCAATAACCGACTCGGGCGGCACCGCAATGGCGGCGGTGGCCGACGTATCCGATTCGGAGTCGGTGCAAAAAATGGTCGACTCGGTCATGGCCGAACACGGCCGGATCGATGTGCTGTTGAACAACGCAGGCATCGTGAGCCCCATGCTGCACTTCTTCCAGGCCGACGAGGCCTGGTGGCGCCGAATCATCGATGTCAACCTCACCGGACACTTCCTCGTGTCGCACCCGGTCGCTCGGATCATGGCAAAGCAGGGTGGTGGCAGCATCATTAACATGAGCTCCGGCGGCGCCACCAAGGCTCATCGGGCCTTCACCGCCTACGACGCCACCAAGGGCGGAATCGAAGCGCTCACCCGGGCGATGGCACTCGACCTCGGCCCGTACAACATTCGCGTGAATGCCCTCATGCCAGGATCGATCGACACCTCCGGATTGGACATGGAGGCGCGGAAGTTGCGGGGCGAGAACGTCCCGTTGGGCCGTATCGGTGAGCCGTCGGACATGACTGGCGCCGCCCTGTTCCTGGCCTCGGATGATGCCACCTACATCACCGGTGATGTCATCAAGATCGACGGCGGCATGACCGCTCAACAGCGCTCTGCCACCGTCGACATCATGCCCCCAAGTGATTTCCCCAGTGTTGAGGAGCTCTAGCCATGCCTATTCGTATTGGAGCCGATGTCGGCGGCACGTTTACCGACGTGGTACTGGAGCGGATGGATGGCTCCTTCGTTTCCACCAAGGTGCTCACTACCCACGGGGGTCCTGAGCAAGGAATCCTGGCCGGCATCGAAGCGCTAGCCAACGAGCACAACGTCGACCTTTCCGACGTTGACCAGATCATCCACGGCACCACCCTTGCCACCAACGCTCTTATCGAGCGACGGGGTGCGAGAACAGCCCTCGTCACCACCGATGGCTTCCGCGACGTCATCGAGACCCGCACCGAAAGTCGCTTCGAGCAGTACGACCTCAACATCGTGCTCCCGACCCCGTTGATCGAACGTCGCGACCGCTACGTGATCAGCGAGCGTCTGAACGCGCGCGGCGAAGTATTGGTGCCCTTCGACGAGGCCGAGGCCCTTCGGGTCATCGACCAGATCGAAGCCGGGGAGTACGAGGCGGTCGCTATCGGGTTCATCCACAGCTACGTGAACCCTGTAAACGAGTTGAAGTTCCGCGACATGGTGCTCGACCGACTTCCAAACGTCGCCGTTTCGATCAGCTCCGAGGTCTCGCC
>CALHFG010000088.1 GCA_938029215.1 uncultured Acidimicrobiales bacterium
ACACCATGGACCAACTCTTGCCCGATTGGGCCCAACCGTTTGGAGGCGCCGGCCGCGCCAACGCGTACTGGGATCTCGTCTGTGACGTTTCCGGCCACCGTTGGGGCGGCGATGTCTCCCTCAGCTACCTCACCGGAACAGTGACCCACACCGATGGGCGAGTGGCCCGGATTCACAACATTGCCAGGGACGCCGTCGGCCGGACCGACGACGTGCAGCGTCAGGGGCTATACAACTTCTTCTCCATGATGGACGACATGGAGCGCACGAGGATGTTCCTCCAAGATTGGACCTGGGTCAGGCCACGCCTGCGGCGCCGGCTTCAAACCCGCTGGCAAACCGAATGGGAGCTTGTTTCCCAACCGGTCGATGAGCACACCCAGTGGTTGGTTGTTGTCGATACCGACGACAGCTGTGTTCCGGTGAACGCCGAGCAGCTCGGCTGTTGGCACGTAACCCGAGACGAGGTATGGGCCGTCGCGACCGCCCAGGCACTGCGCCCGCGAGGGATGCGACGGCTCCTCGTGGATGAGGTTACGGGAGTCGATGGACGAGCCACTCCCCTGCGGTTCGGCAATCGACTGTTCTGCTTCGCAGGCGACATGTACACCTCCGGTATTGCAGCCGATCTCACCGGTCGATTTCAGCGCGCCCTCACATCGCTCGGCGCTTTGGTTATCGCGCCAACGGCCCATCAGCTGTTCGTCTATCCGATCAGAGACGTCGGCCAGGTCCCTCAGCTAGTGGCTCCGCTCACCGTTCTCTCAGTTATTCGGACCCAGACCGAACCGAATCCAATAAGCAACAGTGTGCTCTGGTATCGCGAGCCCGGGGTCCTCGAACCCTGCACCCAATTCACGCCGCCTTCGACCATCGAGATCGCATGCACCAGCGATCCCCTCCGATCAGTCCTCATGGAAGCCGAACGGGCGGCGTAGACCGACACCCCTCCACTCACACGGAACGTGCTCAGCGACGGCACACTGACGGCGTGCCAATGCCAGATCTTGTAATCCGCGCGGGGCTCGTTCTCGACGGAACCGGCGCTGCGCCCCACACTGCCGACATCGCCATCCGCGATGGTCACATCGCAGAGGTCGGAAGGGTTCGCGACCGAGCTCATCGAGTGATCGACGCGGACGGAGCACTGGTTGTCCCGGGCCTGCTCGCACTGTCTCCCCCACCCGACATCGCCCACTTCGACCGGAACCGATCGACCCACCGAGCGCCAGGAGTAACCACCACCGTCGAGACGGTGCCGCGCGCAGTTGCCACCCAAGAGCAACTCCCCGAACTGCTAGCAGGGATAGACCGAACCGCTCTGCTCATCGACCGGGCCTTCATGATCGACCACGGCCAAATGCGCCGGGAGGTGCTGGGCAACAAGGTCCGGGATCACGTGAAGGCATCGGAGGGAGACATCGCCAACATGGGCGCACAACTGGCAGCAGCGTTCACCGCCGGAGCGGTCGGCGTGCGCTCATCGGTCGAAGGCGATCCCGAAGAACTGCTGTCGGCGCTTACGCGAGCCCGCGTTCAAATGCTGGCCGAAACCGACAAAACGGCCCGCGTCACGGTCTTTCTCGCAGGTCATCGAGACCCCGATGAGGTTCTGGATGCCGCTCGCTACTTGATCCGAAAGCTCGAGACTCGAGCGGTGCTCGTGAGTTCTACAGAACCGATCGACGATGGCGAGGTGCTCGCGGCTCTTCTTCCAAGCTCCGATGCTGACGTCGCAGCACTGTGGTCGGCGAATCGAACCATCGCCGGCCCAACCATCAACCCGCTGGCCATACTTCACGCAGTGTCTGAGGAAACCCTCCCGCTGTCCCTACTTGGACTGCGCTGGTCGGCGGCCTACGCGGCGGTTGGACTAACCGATCGCGGGAGCATCCTCAGCACGAACCGAGCTGATATCAACATCTTGGACCACGTGCATCTAGCCGAGGACCTGACGAGCGGCGTCGTAAGCACGATCGTGCACGGAGTGGAGGTCGTCAACTCCGATGAGCTCACGGGAGCGACGCCGGGCGGGCTCGCCACGGCCGGCGACGTTTGAGGCCTACGCCGGCACCGACTGTTCGACCGGAACGCCCGGGTGATCAACGATCCTGTTCTGGCCGGTATACCCAACGAGCCGAAGAACGACGTACCAGAGCGCCATGATGAGCGCAGCGACAAGCCCGTCCATCCAATAGTGATTGGCTGTCACCATTACCACCCACATCGTCCCGGCGGCATGAGCAACCCCGATCCACTTGAGCCACACCGACCCGGCGAACCGATACGTCACGATTCCTACATAGAGCGCCCATCCCACGTGGATCGAAGGCATCGCTTGCAGCTGACCCACCGCTTCGCGACCCAGCGCCGAGTACACCGATTGGTCATACAGGATCCCGGTATCGACCATGCCGGTCGCTTCGACAAAGCGCGGCGGCGCCACCGCCACCAGTTGCACGATCAACGAGGTGCCGGTAAACAGTGCCATCTGGGTTCTGAAGCTCGCGAAGTGTTCTCGCTGGGTCCAAAACACATACACGAGGGCCCAGCCGAAGGCGGCTACGTGAGCGAACGCGTAGTAGAGGTTCGCTGACTTCACCAGCCAGGGGAACGGCAAGATCATGTCTTGCATCCACTTCTCGCTAGGAAGAAAGACAGCTTGCTGAAAGCTCCAAATCTGTTCGCCCCGCTCGAAGGCTTGTTCGACCCCGAAGGCACGAATTCGACCACCGAGGTTCCACACTGCGTAGAGGGCGGACACGATCCCAAACTCTCGGGCAAACGCTCTCAGCCAGCCGCTGACGAACGGCCAGAGCATCAATCCGACGACTGCTCCCCCCGCTCCCCATCGCCACGACAACCAACCCATCGGTCCATTGTCGCAGTTGCAGCGGGGTGTCGGACACCGCTCCGGACGTTGGTTATGCAATCGGCGTGTCGCCGACTCGATCCTGCAGCCGCCCGAGCTCGGTCTTCAATTCGATCTGCACCGAGGCGTACACCGGGTCGTCGATCACGTTCGTGGTCTCGAGCGGGTCTATTTCAAGATCGAACAACTCCCACTCGACCGGGTCGATAGGACCGGAAGCTCCCGGTTGGTCCAACGGGTCGTTGTAGTAACAGATGAGCTTGTGGGTAAGCGTTCGGACGCCGTAGTGAGCGGGGACGTTGTGGTCGTTGTCCCGGTGCATCCAATACCGGTAGTACATCGACGTCTGCCAGTCATCGGGCTTCTTACCAAGGAGCAACGGCAGGAAGCTCGACCCTTGCTGCCCGGCAGGCGGCTCCACGCCGGCAAGTTCACAAAACGTCGCCGCGAAGTCAACGTTGAGGACAATCGAATCTTCCACGAGGCCGGCGTCGACCCGGTTTGGATACCGCACAAGAAGTGGCATCTGAAGCGATTCCTCGTACATCATTCGCTTGTCGAACCAGCCGTGATCACCCAGGAAGAAACCCTGATCTGAGGTGTAGACCACGATGGTGTTGTCGGCTTGATCGGTTGTGTCCAAGTAGTCGAGCAGTCGACCGACACCGTCATCGATGCTGGCGATCGTCCGCAGATAGTCCTTTATGTAGCGCTGGTATCTCCATTTGATCTCCTCGGTTCGATTCAAACCCTTCGGCACGGGTGCCTTGAGATCGGTGATGGGGTCGAGATCCATCAACCGCATCTCCATTGCTTTCACCACGTTGGCCCGAGTCTCGTGGTCGTCGAACATCGTTTCGGGCTCGGGAATGTCGATGTCGTCGTACAGAAGGGCATGGGTCCGCGACGGCTCCCAGTGTCGGTGGGGCGCCTTGTGGTGCACCAGAGCCATCCATGGCCGATCCGAATCGCATTGATCGAGCCAGTCGATTGCATCTTCGGTGATGAGGTCGGTTACGTAGCCACCCCGCTCTACCACCTCATAGCCCGAACCGTCGGCACGCCCCTCAAGCATGACGGGGTTGTGATAGTGACCCTGACCCGGAAGCACGCGCCAATGGTCGAAACCGGTTGGATCGTGAGTCGGGCCATGCCCCAAATGCCACTTGCCGATCATTGCTGTCTGGTAGCCGGCGGCCTGCATTTGCTTGGGAAATGTGGGCAGGCCGTTGTCCATGTGCGTGACCAACGTCGTGACGCCGTTGACGTGGTTGTAGGTGCCCGTCAGGATGGCAGCGCGGCTGGGTGTGCAGATGCTGTTGGTGCAGAAACAGTTGTCGAACCTGATCCCGTCGTTGGCGATTCGGTCGAGGTTGGGCGTCTTGTTGATCACGCTGCCGTACGCGCCAATTGCGTGAGCGGCGTGATCGTCACTCATGATGAACAACAGGTTGGGTCTTTGCTCCGCCGACGATTTCGCAGTGTCTTTCACGCTGTCATCTTCGCTGCAATGCCGAACGGTTACAAAGAAACACGTTCGCCGGTCTCGACGTCGAGAAAGATATTCCCCTCGTCGGTGACCACCGCGACGGCCTGTGACCGGTCACCTCGACGCACCGAGCCCACGATCCGCCCCCGAGGCACGTCTGCGCTCCACATCGGTGAGCCCGTCAGCGGAGAGACACGAACGAGCCCCAGTGCATCGGTCCACGTGACCAAGACGGTTTCTCCACTGCGGAGTTGCATCGATACCGAGACGAAACCATTGGCTGGGGCTTCCGGCACCCGAAACTGGGAGACCCACAAACGATTCCCGGTTTCCAAGTCGAACCCCACCATGGCTCCGCTGGGTTCACCCCATCGAAGGTCGGTCCACACACCGACGCCGTCCAGTTGAAACGTTCCAAAGTCCTGCCATCGCGTTTCGGGTCGGCCTTCGTTCTGCCACAGAACAACCTCCTCTTCGTCGATCCTGGCAACACCGGGCGCAATCGGAGAATCTTCGGGAAAGGACCACGAGAGCAAACGAGTCCCGTCGCCGAGTTCAAGTACCTGCCCTACCGAAGCGCCGTTGGCGAGATCTCCCGCGACCCTAGGTTGCGCCTCCAGAACCGCCGTCCCTACCGTCTCGCCCGTGTGTGGGTCTAGGGCGAGTACCTGATCGCCGGACCGCGCAATGATTTGATTGCTGGGTGACAGCATCATCTGGTCATCGACTCGTATGTCCGCTTCCCACATCGTGTTGCCGTTGAACGGATCGATGCGCAGCAGTCGACCGGGTCCAACCCGGACGAGAACCACATCGTTTCCCTCCATGTCCAGCACCGTCGCGAATGCGCCGTCTTGGATCACGACATCGTTGCGGAACAAGACTGCGAACTGCGTTGCTCCGGTTTGGAGGTCAAATCCCCACAAGAGTGACGTTTCGAAATCTGGTTCATCGGGCCGATCCGGCACGATAACGACGCCGTCGGCGAGGATCGGATCAACCCGACGCCATGCTGACCCTTCACGCCCCTCGGCTGTCCACATCACGTCCTGGGCCTGCGGGTCGAGACGCCGAAGGCGAGGCGCCAGCAGCGCACCGAAATCGGTGTGGTCAGTGAGGAGCATCGTGTGACGGCTCTCAAGGGATCTGACCCGGGGGTTGCTCTCGCCGGGTTCCAGTTGGTTCACCCACCAAAAACCAAGATTCAAAATGGGATCGGGAACGGTGGTCGCTGGCGCGGTGCTGGTCGTTGAGGTTGCCGGAACCGAAGTGGTCGTGATCGGCAGGGGGAGCTCGGACTCTTCTGCATTGTCAGCTGTGAAGACCAGATAGCCGAAGAGCCCCAGACCGGCGAGGAGCACGATCAAAGCCAGTGGACGATTGGAGTGCCGAATGGCTTCCCGCTGCTCCTCCATCATCAAACCCTACGGGCGGTTGGCAACTCCCCAGACGCGACAATGGGGTCAGACCCCTTCCCTGCGGAAGGGGTCTGACCCC
>CALHFG010000089.1 GCA_938029215.1 uncultured Acidimicrobiales bacterium
GACTCGAGAGTTCTTCGACGAGAAGAC
Organism: uncultured Acidimicrobiales bacterium; assembly: GCA_938029215.1. GTDB lineage: Bacteria > Actinomycetota > Acidimicrobiia > Acidimicrobiales > SZUA-35 > JABDIY01. Next base: position 28 of record CALHFG010000089.1, read on the forward strand.
ATCGTCTCGGTGCAGCTTCCCGAGGAACCTCAGGCGGGAGTGAGGCTGCAACTCAAGGACCAAGTGGTCAGTTCATGGACGTGCTCCTCCTGGCTGAACCTCCCTGTGTGGCGACGGCTGGGATACACACCGCCAGAAGAGTTCATCACCTGGTCGACTTCGCCCACAGCAAAGTCGTAGGCGTCCCGAGACCCAAGCCCGCCAAAGGCCCCTTCGCCTGTGCGATATTGCCAAGGGACGGGACGGCCGTTCTGTGCCGCGTACGGCAATATCGTTCAAGGGCAGGTAGCAACCTTCGGTGAGGTCACCCTGCTTACCGGCGAGCCTTCAAGCCATCGAGACCCATGTGATGGCGACGACCTGTGGCACTACATGACAGGCGACCTTGATGGCGTCGACGGAGTGCTTTTTGACGACTGCGTCATCTCCTGGGTCGGCGGAGGTAGGTCGACCGCCGCGGCAGAGTCGATTCCTTGTGAGTCTGAGCTGATCGCACCGCCGGATAACACCGATACCTAGTCTCCAGCCCGAGCACCGACCAACCGTGCTAGTTTGGCCTTCCCGCACAGGCGATAACGCTCGGCTGCGCTCACTGCTACCAGTCGTGCTTCGCGTATTTGAGGATCGGTGCTCGCTATTCGAAGAAGCGAATGTCGTAGAGCAGATCGAGTGGGTCGAGACCTGTGAGGGCTTGATTTCTCGGGTCGCCTCCGGAGCCGGAGTCGGGCGGAAATTCGGGGTAACTGACTGTTGCAACCGCGACCGAGTCGCCCAGGTCCACGACCCAGATCACTTCTCGCAGCCATTCGTTCGGATCTGAGCTTCCGTACCGGTATTGAAGAACCGGAGCAGTCGTCCCCGACTCGACGACCTGACCATCCCTGAGGGTGTACAGCTTGACGGTCAGTTCGGTGGGTCCCTCGACCAGTTCAATCGTCTCCGAGTGCGGTTGAGGGTCAAAGGATGTCTGGCCAATGGCAACTGACAGCGAACCCCGTCCTACAACACGAACACTCGGAATTCCGGCGGCGTCTGCTGCCCATTCTTCGGGCAGGGGAACGTCCGCGCTACCTGGCGCGGTCGAGCCAGCCCGGGTGTCGAACCACGGTTGGGAGCTGCGGCCAGCTTCTGGCGTGCGTGACCTGTCGGGCAGGGCGGGTATCTCGAGTGGTGGCGGCACTTGCTCCTCTACCGGAAGAGGCGGCGTATCGCCCCCTACTAGCCGGAGTGTGACCGATCCCATGTCGTTGGACACGATGAGTTCATCGCCATCGCGGACCGGGGTCGTGCCAGCTTCGAAGAACTGTTGCGCCGCTTTGTCCTGCTCTGGGGAGAACTCACATGGGTCCAAGGCGGCAGAATCGGGGAAGGCAATCCGCTCAGCGGAACCATCAAGTGGCGTTCCACCGTGAACCTGACAGGACGGCATCGTAAGCACAACAACGAAAAACGCAGGAGCAGTCAGCTCAATCCGGGCCGGTTCGATTGCTTCGATCGTCGACTCGATTCCCACGAATCGTTCGTTGTCCTCAATGATCACGACAGCCCCGGCCTCGGAGGTCTCAAGTTGCAGCCGATGACCGCCACCAATAAGCAGCAGTCTTGCGTCATCGACTCGAATCTCAGGCATCGAACTCATCAGATGCTCTACAGCATCATGGACCGCTTGATCAGACGGAGTGCAAAGCACCAAGTCGAAGCTACGTTCAAGGTTCTCCAGACGACCATCGACCAGATCAAACGTGCCGCTCCCGTTGGAACAACCCCCTGCTCTCACACTGACGTTGGAACGGCCAGCGAACTGGACGATGACCGAGGCAGCGCCTAACTCGACCCCGTCCGCCGATGTCAGCCTCGTCCCGATGTACTCAACACCGATACGCCACTCATCACTCGGCTCAGCGGGAAAGTCTCCAAAACGATCCGGCACAGCCACATCAGGTACCGAATCGACCACTGGTTCGGTCGTGGTCGGCACCACAGTTGTGCTCACATCCTGTGTAGCAGCGATCTCATCGCCATCAGCCTCGGCGCAACCACTCAGCAACAGCGACAAAACACCCAACACAACAAGACACAGCTTCGGCACACCACTACGACGAAACTCAACCCGCATCAGTTCACTTACCCTCCAATCCAAAAGTACACCTACATCAGCCTCACCCACCATCGGCGCAACCGCAGCGCTCAGCGGCCGACCGAGGAGCCCGCGCTGAAGCCAGCCGCATACCCGTGCGGTAACGCCGCCGTCCGCATCTTCCGTGGTGTGCCACTTCGGCCCATCCAGCACAGGCGATGTTGCCGTTGAGCTGCGAGATGGACGCTCCGTATCGAAGACTCCGACCGCCACAGCAGCAGCTAGCGGCCCAGATGCGTTAGCGGCGGGATCGTATGTTGTCTGCGTTCACCCGCAGGTCTCGCCAGTCAGTGACGGCAAGCCTTCCTGCCTGTATGAGTAGGTCGAGACTTCCGGCGCCCGAGAGGAGAATGTCAGCTTCTACGTCCGATGGCGGGTGGGTCTCCCCGTAACAGTCGTGCCATGCTAGCTCGATCAATTCGAGGAGATCGAGAGCAGCGGCAGCATGGTCTCCAAACTGCTCCACGGCCTGTGGTTCACGATTCTTTCGTCGAGCGGCTCTACCAACAGTCATCAACCAAGTGTGGCTTGTCTGTCCCCACAACACCCGAACACCTCACGTGCTTCTCGACAAGGCTCAATCGCATGGTATCGAAGTGATACCATACGGGGATGGCCATGACCCTCCGACTCACAGATGCTGAACAAGACGCCCTCCGAGCCCGAGCCGAAGCCGAGGGAATCTCAATGCAAGAGGCGGCTCGCCGCGCCGTACGCGAGTTCGTGGCACGAAGCGACCACCGCGACCGAGTCTCACGCGCTGCTGAACTCATCATGGACACCCACGACGATGCACTGCGCCGGCTCGGCGAATGACTGAACCTGTCGAGTTTCTCGACCTTGACGACATCGTCAGCCTGGCCACAGCACTCCTGGGTGACCCCGCACCGATTCGCGACATCGGTCTTCTTGGGTCGGCTGTCGCCCGCCCCCAGACCACAGCCTTCGGCGAGGACGCATACCCAGGCATATGGACAAAGGCAGCGGCGCTGCTCCAGTCGATTGTGTCGAATCACGCGCTCGTTGATGGGAACAAACGCCTCGGCTGGTTGTCGACGGCGGTCTTCCTCGAGCTCAACGGGATCTCTGCTTCGCTAGCCAGCAATGACGATGTCTATGACCTCGTCATTGACGTCGCTGCCGACTCGCTCACTGTCGACGCCATAGCTGAACGACTCCAGGAGATCGCCACCCGATAGCGACGCCCAGGCTCGATCAAATCGCGATGGTCGGAACGTCAGCTTCACGGTCGACCGGCGTGTTTCAGGTGATCTTCATCGATGGCACGCGGACTGGTTCCAGAGATTGGATGGTTCGAAAACGAATGATTGGTGCGAACTTTTCCGACACGCCGGTGTGGACTTCCACGAGTTCTAGGCACTTGCGACTCAGCCACTCCGAGCGATAACACCGGCGATAATCTCGCAGCCAACAAGGCAGTGGGTGTGGCCGCAATCGGTGGACCCACAGCGGAATATCGTGAAGCGATGAAAGAGCAGAGGTTTGACGAGTTTGTGGCAGACGCTCTGTATGGACCCGATGGGTTCTATACGTCGGGGCGGGGGAGTGCTGGCCGTCGAGGTGATTTCATCACTAGCCCCGAGGTCGGCCCGCTCTTTGGTGCGGTAGTGGGTCGATGGTTGGACTCGGTCTGGGACGACCTTGGGCAACCGGAGCGGTTCGTGGTTTTCGACCTTGGATCGGGGCCGGGAACATTGCCGAAGGCCATCGTGAGGTCTGCGCCACGGTGTGGGGACGCGCTTCAACTGTCCGGCATCGACATCGCTCGGGCCGGTGAGTTGCCCGAGGATCTTCGCGGGTCGGTCATCGTGGCCAACGAACTGCTGGACAATGTGCCCTTTCGATGGATTCGAGATGAGGCGGAGGCGTTTGTTGTTGACGGCCAGCTCCAGTGGCAACCGACGACTGAATCGAAGGCAGTCGGCGACCACCCGCTGATCGAGCAGGCGGCCGCTCTGGTTTCGGGCTTGATGGCCCGTGGGGTCGAGCGATTGCTGGCCTTCGACTATGGCGCTCTCACCACTCAGGCGCTTGCCGATCGGGGCGGGTGGTTGCGTTGCTATCGGGACCATCAGCACTACGACGATCCGGTCGCCTACCCCGGTCACCAGGACATAACCACGGACATCCCGGTAGACCAGCTTCCCGCGGGCGCCGCGGTCTGTACTCAGAGCGAATTCTTGCGCCGCCACGGAATCGATGAACTGGTGGAGCAAGGGCGGGCGTACTGGGCTGAGCATGCATCACGCCCGGATCTGCGGGCGATCGAGATGCGTAGTCGGGTAAACGAAGCAGCCGCCCTCACCGACCCAACCAGTCTTGGCGCCTTCCTGGCTATGGAGTGGCACTCACTGGGGGAGTAGCTCCAGGTCAGCTGCGGTGACCCATGCGCAGGGCTACGACACGTTGGGATGCGTGGTTGTCAGGAGGGTCGAAACGCAACTCCTGGACCTCAGTCGAGATCGAGAAGTTCTCGCATCCGCTCACTGGTTGTAATGGCGTAGCGTCGTGATTGGATGTAGTCGGGTATCGCGTATCTGGTGGTGGCGTCAGTAACAGTGATCACGGTGCCGTCGCGAACAACCCAGAGGTAATAGTCATAGGTCGGTCCGTTTCTCCACTTCCACTCCCCCCGGACCACAACTGCCTCGTCGCCGATGCCGGTCTCGAAGTCGAAGTCAGACTCGGTGTGGTACCTAATTAGGAGGCTTTCGCCGCTTTCGAAGGAAAGGACTCTCGACCCGCAGTTGACAGGTAGGACGGCAATGTCGGTGAGCGCCTTGCTGGCGTCAGCCACGTTGGAGAACGCATAGGCGTCCTGCAGCACGAACTCTGACCCGTCGGGTTCCCCCAGGTAGACATGGAGCGCGTTCGAGTGGATGGTGCGCCACTGGTCGCAGAGATGCCAGTCGGCGATCTGTGCTGCGGTCTCGGTCCCCCGACCTGCGGAGTACTCGGTGTAGGAGCTTGGCATGTCAGCCGAGGTGAGGAGCGCAGCTTCGATGGCCGGGAAGGTGCCTGCGAACGGATGCAGCGTCTTGAACTCTTGGCCTTCCACGATCCAGTAAACGGTCTCGTGCCGAGGCAGGCCTTCATCCATCGAGTTCAGCCAGTAGTCAAATCCGTCTTGGTCATATGAGCGTCCGAGAACGTTCGCGTAAACAACCTCAAGAAACCGGCTGTTGTTCAGATCCGCTCCGTACAGGGTCTGGAACTCGATCGAGCTCGAGAACGCCCACGACAGATCGATGAGATCGGCCCCGTCTTCATACACGTCGATCCAGTAGGCGAGGCCGTCAACATCGGGTTGACGATCGAAGAACGCGCGATAGAGCCGGGCGATATCTGCATGTTCGGGCAGGTACTCCGGCGAAGCCAGCAGTTCTTCGAGCGTGGTTGGAGAACCGAGTTCCACGTCCGAGGCCCCAACAGTCCCGGTAATCCCAAGCAGGCTGAGGAATGTGATCAAGGCAACGACAGCTCTAGGCCTGCTCTGATTCGTCATTTCCCCAAAGGTACGACTGGCCACTCTCTCCGTGCAAGTAGCAGCTCTAGGCCATACAGACCATTTCGGACGCTCGAGAACTCGTGGTGGGGAGACAGATGGGTCAGTCGGGGAGTAGCTGTAGATCAGCGGCGGTGACTATGCCGGAGCTGATCGAGTAGTCCACGAGCCGTTGGCGACGATTGGTTGCCATACCGCTGGAATCGCCCCGAAGACCCGCAACGCCGGCGTCGGCGAGCCGGTCGCACACATTGTCGAGCTTGCGGTTAAAGCGAGTGATCTTCCACCCCAGCAATGCGGCCGCTGAACGGTTGGTTGGGATCGTCGCCGGGGCGCCGGGATCCTCGAGCCGGGCCTTTGCCAAGGAGACGATGCAGCGGCGCTGGTCATCGGTCAGGCTGATGCCGAGCGCATTGACGGTCACGGTGTTTTCGCCGAGGACCTCGTTGAGGTTTTCGATCGGCGTGCGGTCTGGGCGGGGAACGGTGACGTCGATCTCGTAGGTGGTCGCTGCGGCCGGGAAGCGGATAACGCAACTCTCAAAGCTCAACGAGGCCGATGACCCCGGGGCGAGCTTCATGCGTGACGGACTATTTCGATCCGCGACCTCGAGAGTGATCGCCGAGCCGGTGTTGTCCAGCCACCACAAACCGTCGTCATACCGGAAGCGCCCGACGATCCGGTGCATGTACGGGTTGTCGTCCACTTCCAAATCGCCCGACCGGCCGAAGGTGAAGCGGTCTGACGGAAGGACCCGATGAACCTCGCCAACAAAGTCGACGACGAGATTATCTGACTCCACTACTGCTCCAGGATCTCGTAGCTGCAGACCAGATCGTCGCGAAGTTCCATCGCTATCGACTCGGTACGGGAACCGAAATTGACCTCACCCGAAGCGATGGGACCAATGGCGATGATGAAGTGATCGGTCATGCCCCCCAGATCGGCCTCGATTTGGGCCGCGGTGAGCCCGCACGCTTGGTTCGCCTGGCTCGCTGCGTCTTCGTAGTCTCCGTCTTCAACTGCGTCGAGGAACGAGTTGGCCGCGTCAGACGCCGACTGACCAAGAAGCACCCCGGCCGCAATACACCCACCGATGAGCAAGGCGAAGATGACGGAAAGGATGACGCCCCAGAACAGACATCCCCTTCCCTTCTTCTTCACCGGTGGGGCCACGCCGGGCGCGTACCCCTGCCCGTAGGCGGGGGGCGCTCCGTAGTTTGGGGCTTGTGTACCCGGTGGTGGTGACCCAGGAGGTGGCTGGGAACCGGGTGGGACGTTGCCCGGCATTGATCCGCTGGGCGGCGGGAAGTCGGCAAAGTTGCCACCGGCGGGCGCCGCGCCTGGAGCGGGGAATGAAGCAGGTGGCGCAGAGGCCTCAGGCGGAGGAAACGCACTCTGGTCGCCCGGTGGTGGAAAGCTGGAGCTCGGAGGTGTAGCGGTAGGCGGTGGGAACGACGTGGGTGGTTCGGATGATGAGCCCGGATAGGCCGTACCGGCTGCCGGGGGAGGAAAGCTCGCCCCCGGTGGCGGACTAGCCGACGGGGTAGAAGGTGGGCTCGCGGGCGGGGTGACCTCGGGGACGCCCGGAGGCTGCGTTGGAGGGGCGAACGACTGGGTGCTGTCGCGATAGGCGTCCAGAGGATCGGTATCTGAACCGAACGACGGTAAGTCCAGGTCATCGGCTCCCTCGAGAGGGTCATTGTCGAACTCGAATGGGTCTCGATTGTCCTCAACCATTCTCCTAACGTAGTGCGGACGCCCGCGAGACACGACAATCGACGGAATGGGGACCGCTCCCCCTTTCTGCATTGCTGATTCGGGTTCTAGCGTCGTAGTCGGTATGACTAAGGAACAATCAGCACCTCGAATGCATGCGGTCGCGGCGGCAGCTCGGACGACGACGGGCTTGGTGCGGGCCGACAACCAGGACCGATGGGGCCAACGTGACCACAGCTGGTTTGTCGTTGCCGACGGGATGGGTGGTCACGAGGGCGGAGAGGTCGCAGCCGAAACGGTGATCGAGGGATTCTTGGCGCAGTTCGGCTCCAACCCGACCTGGGAGACGGTGATGCCGGAGGTGAACAGCGAGGTGCGCCGGGCGCTTGCTTCAGCTGGCCTTGGAATCGGGGGGTCGACCGTTGTCGGGCTGTGCCTCACCGAGACCCCCACAGTCGTGCACGTTGGCGATAGCCGGGCCTATGTTATGCGTGCAGGCGAGACCCGGGCCGACCTCGTGACGGCCGATCACAACGTGGAGACGGAACTGCTAGCCGCCGGCCAGAGCGTCGAGTGGTACCGGTCCCAGTTCGGCCGAACCGACGCCCTCACTCGCTATCTCGGCGGTGACGGAACCGCGACCCCAACGGTGATCGAACTCACCCTGCACGAAGGAGACAGAGTTCTGCTGTGCTCCGATGGCATCCACGGCTACATGGGTTTGGAGGAGCTGTCAGGCGCGCTGACAGCGTCGTCAGCCGTTGAGGCCGCCGACGGGCTTATCGCCGCAGCCCTTGCCGCAGGCGGCCACGACAACGCGACTGCGGTGGTTGTCGATTTCTAGAGGCGGGGAACGTCGAGCTGGTCGTGGATTGCGTCCACGTCGCCATGAGACAAGCCGAGCCCGTCACGCAGATCCCGCAGGTATGACGCCTCTTCCATCGTGTCGACCGTGATCGAAATCAGCGAGACGGCATAAGCGTCGCCGGCGAGCTCCTCTGGAACGAGCGATGCGAAATCGCGAGCCGGCATGTGCGGCGAGCGCAGTTCGCGACGAAGGAAGATCTGTTCATCAGCGGAAGCGTCGTCGCCGAGCTCTTCGATAATTCTGTTTGTTTCGTCCTCGTCGACATGACCATCGGCCTTCGCCGCATTGCACATCGCTCGGACCAGAAGTTCGGCATCGCCTTCGGTCATTTGTGGGTGGTCAGGCTGTGGCATCGGGGGTTGTTGTTGAGGCTGGGCGTCGTTGTTGCCGCCCCGTCCTCGCAACAACCCGCCGAGGCGCCCAATCTGGCGTCCGCCGAGCATTGCCCCGGCGAGACCACCGAGCATCGCACCATGGCGACCCCCGATCATTCCACCAATCATGCGGCCGCCCCGACCACCAAGCATCGATCCTAGAAGTCCAATCATGTTGTGAGGATAGCGCCGCGCCGAACCACGAATTCCTCGCCGTGGAAGTGTGTGCAACGATGGACAAATGGAAATTCAACTTCGTCATCAGCCCGGATTTGGGGTGGCCCGCGCTCTGCTTGCGCCGGGGGAGTCTTTGCGAGCCGAATCCGGAGCCATGATGGCGATGGCAGCGGACACCGCTCTCGACGCCAAGATGGAGGGCGGATTGATGAAGGGCTTGAGACGGTCGATGCTCGGCGGAGAGTCTCTTTTCATCACCAGGGCAACGGCGGGGCCCGGTGGCGGCTGGATCGACTTGGCGCCCTCTCTGCCCGGTGATGTGACCGTGGTCGACATCACCCCCGGCGTACCGCTCCTGATCCAGAAGGGCTCCTTTCTCTGTTCCGAAGCCGGGGTCGACATCGACACGAAATGGGGAGGAATGAAGAACCTCGCCGGAGGCGAGGGGGCGTTCCTGCTTCATGCAACCGGCCAAGGAAAGGTGGTCGTCGCCTGCTACGGAGCACTCGACCGATTCACGCTTGAACCCGGCCAGCAAGTGATTGTGGACACCAACCACATGGTCGCCTTCAGCGAGACGGTTCAGATGGAGTTGAAACGGGCCAGTGACTCGTTGATGAAGTCAGCCAAGAGCGGAGAGGGGTATGTCTTCCGGTTCACCGGACCCGGCGAGTTGATGATGCAATCCCGAAACCCCGACGAGATCGTCCAATACATGTACAAGAACTGGCCGGGTCAAAGGGCCTAAGCGGCGCGGGATCGAAGTAGCCAAAAGGCTGATCCTCCACAAGGTCCAGGGTGGCACCTTCGGATGTATGGCAGGTTTTCTCCGCAATCGAAACGTTCGACGAGTCGCGGCGCTCGCAGCTGGGATGGCACTGGTGGTGGGCTCCTTGGCAATGTCTCGGGAGCCGTTGTTCGCGCTGGCGTTCCTCTTCATCATCGTCGTCCCATTTGAGAAATGGATGCCACGGCATCCAGAGCAGAGAGTCCGGCGAAAGGCGCTCGGCACCGACATCGCCCACGGGCTGGCCGCCCCAGTTGTCACCCCCGTGGGAGTCTTCGTGGCAGCGGTCATCGGCATTCTTAGTTTCGGCTGGCTCCCTGGGCTAGCGATCCGCCCACTGGTGGCAATGCTCCCCGGATGGGCGGCGATGATCCTAGGGGTGTTGCTCTTCGATCTGCTGATCTATTGGACCCATCGCTTCAGCCACGAAGTTCCGTTCCTCTGGAGGTTTCACGCAGTCCACCACAGCACGGAAACCCTGGATTGGGTGTCGGGCTTGCGGCAACACCCCTTCGATGGGGTCATTCTCGCACCAGCGTTCGCCTTCCTCCTCGGAGCTGGGTTCAGCGGCGAGTACGCCGGCGTGCTCACCGCGATCCAGATCCTCACCGGCCTGTTTCTGCATGCCAATGTGAGATGGCGGTTGCGGCCGCTGCACCGGATCATCATTACGCCGGAGTTTCACCACTGGCATCACACCAACGAACCCAAGGCGATCCACAGTAACTACTCGGTCTTTCTGCCCATCTGGGATGTGCTATTCGGAACCTATTTCATGCCGTCGAATCGTCGTCCACAGACCTATGGAATCGACGAGTACATGCCCGACGGGCTTGCGGCACAGATGCTCTGGCCGCTTCGAGGAATGGACAATCCGATTCGGATTCTGTGGCGAGCACTACGACACCCGATCCAGTCGACCAAGTGGCTGCTGGGCTGGACCTGGTTTCTTATAGGCCAGATGGCGAGGACAGCTCGTCGTCCAACCAAAAACGTCACCGGCGTGGTTCCCGAGCCACCAATGAAGCCTCAACCGGTCCCCGAACCGGTGCTCGCCGGCCGGTAAGTGGACTGCACCATGCCGCCCGCGAAGGCTTCGGTGTTCACGTGTTCCCACCACGTCGTTTGATCGATCGTGCCAAAGAGCCCGATTCCGTCACCGAGGACAACCGGTAGTCGGCTGATGGTCATCTCGTCGATGAGCCCATCGGTGAGGAACGAAGTGACGAGCTTCCCGCCGTCGATGTAGAGATTCTCCAGGCCTCGGTCGGCACATTGAGCGATGATCTGATCCGGTTCACCCGAGATGATCCCCACATGATCCGAAAGGTCCTCAGGGACCTGGCTAAGGGTTGAGCTCACGACGAGGACGGGCTTGTCGTAGGGCCATGGTCGGAACGCCTGGACCGCCTCGAACGTACCTCGGCCCATAACGATGGCATCCATCGCTTCCATATGAGCGAAGAAGCCAAAATCGCTTCCCTCGGGGTTCGGTAGATCTTCGAGCCAATCCAGTTCGTGATCGGGACCGGCGATGTAACCGTCCAAGCTGGTCGCGATGTAGACCTTGCAGAACAACGGGTGCCTCTACCGGTTGAGCAGCGGCGTTAGCTCATCGAGCGCTGCCATGACGTCGCTCTCAGGGCCTTGCGGCAATGCAAAGATGGCTCGTTTCACGCTCTTGGCTTCAAGAGCTTCCAGCTTCGCCGGGTCGGGCGGCGCTGCGAAAATGCCCAACTCGATTTCGGCGGGATCTCGGTCGATCTTGTCGCACGCTTCAACGATGTGTTGCCATCCCGAGTCCAGGGTTCTGGCGCCGATAGGCATCCAGCCGTCGCAGTAGTCGGCGATGTCAGCGGCGGTCTTGGGTCCCGCCGTACCACCCATGATGATCGGTGGGTGCGGAGACGTCTTGGGCTTGGGCCAGGCCCAGCTGGGCGGCAGGTCGATGAAGTCGCCTTGGAACGATGCTTCCTCCTGGGTCCAAAGTGCCTTCACGGTGTGTGCGCACTCCCGCATCCGGGCGCGCCGCTCGGTGTATTTGACGCCGTGGCTAGCCAGCTCCTCCTTGTTCCATCCATAGCCCACGCCAAACAAGAGGCGACCGTTGCTGAGAGCATCCACCGTGGCCGCTTGCTTGGCGGTCCAAATAGGATCCCGTTGGCCGAGCAGCGTTATTCCGGTGGCCAACTTCAGTGTGGTGGTGACCGATGCAATTGCAGCTAACGCGGTGAACTGCTCGTAGGTTCGCCAGTACTCTTCGGGCAGCGGCGGCGCCCCTTCGCGACCTCCCCATGGGGTGGTGCGGGCCACTGGAATGTGGGAGTGCTCAGGAAACCACAGCGATTCAAAGCCGCGTTCTTCGGCTTCCTTGCCCAGCGTGATCGGATCGATCGTGATGTCGGTCGGAAAGATTAAAAGGCCCAGCTCCATGAGCTGAACCTACTCGATCGCTATCGAAGATCTCTAGGTGGCGGGGGCCTTTACTCGTCGCCGAACGCCAACGGATCAGGATTTAGCTCAACCGTGTCCGGTTGGCTGAAGGACTCGGGCATCGGCTCCGAGGCGGTGAGCTGGGCAAAGGCAGCCCCCGAGATCGAGGCCAATACAAGGACACCAAAGATGGTGATCGACCTGATTCGAGAGGGCTGCGCTTGCGCCGTGGCATCCTGGTTCACCCAACTTTTGTCGTCTGGGCCGCCACCGCTCTAGATATGTGGAACTACCCAGCCACTAGGTCGAAGAGCCTGAATTCTTCACGATTCGGTCGAAGTCTCCGCCGCCGATGGCCCGTTGCATGTAGGTAAGCGTGCCATCCTGGTGCAGTTCCTGTATCGCTCGTCGTACTTCTCCCAAAGCGGACCGCACGAGCGCGCCACCAGTGCTGACCCGACGGACTCCGAGCTCTGCGAGCTTGCCGATCGGTGGAGTGGCCGGCGAAACCAACACGTTGACCGGCGGTCCTATCTGGCAGACGGCGGCAATGTGGGCGGGGTCGGTAAGACCGGGCGCATAGATGCAGTCCGCTCCGGCTTGGGCGAAGCGGCGAAGGCGTTCCATGGTGTCGTCGAAATCTGCATCGGCCTCGTACAGATGACGCTCCGCGCGTGCGGTGAGGACCATACCGTGACGTTTCGATACCTCTACCGCAGCAGCAACTCGTTCGACCGAGGTGTCGATTGAGTCGATCGCTTCGCTCGCCGGGTCGAAGTCTTCGATCGAGCAACCGGCGACACCCGCAGCGGCGAGTGCTTCCACGCAGTCGGCCACACCGCTGGGGGTACTCCCATAGCAACGTTCGCTGTCGACCGAGACCGGCGCACCCGCGACCGAAGCCAGCAACGCCGAGTGACGTAGGAGCGTGTCGAGGTCGACCTCGTAGTCGGTACGCCCCAACGTTGCCGCGAGGCCCGAGCTCGTCGTCGCGACGGCTACGGCACCCGAACTCACCATCACTCGGGCCGAGGCTCCGTCCCAGGCGTTTGGCATGATGAACAGCCCGTTCTCGTGCAGCGTGCGAAACGTCGATCGGTAGTCATCGGTGGCCGTCATAGTTGCTCCAGTTGCTAGGTGTCTGGTTTGAGTAGTTTGCTGATTTCATCCGAAATGGCAGCACGGCCTGTTTCGGCATAGGTGTCGTGCCGCTCTTCGATCTTGTTGGGGACGTAGCGGTAGTTCACCATCATCCCCAGGCTGCGGGACCAGCCGGTCGGTGTGGGGTTCGCCAGCCAGTTGATCGCCGCGATTTCGGCTCCATTCGACAGGTGAAAATGGGCGACGGAATCGATGGCTCGAGCGGTAAGCATCTTCGGGTTTGCCGACTCACGGCGCTCGTCCACCAGGTACTGGGCCGCCAGACGTTGAAGCTCAGGCTGCAAGTCAGCAGCTTCGGATCGGTCCTCGGGAATCTCCGACGGCACCAGCGCCCGGATGTGGCTCGCTGTCTCGTCAAACCACTTCCGGAACCCTGGTATCGGACTGAGGGTGACCAGGTTCTCGAGGTTCGGGAATTCCCGCAGCAGCTCATCGACCACGCTCTTGATCAAAAGGTCGCCGAGCGAAACGCCAGCCAACCCGTAGTGGCAATTCGAGATCGAATAAAACGTGGCTGTATCTGCGTTGCTGGGATCGGTCTGATCCATCGAATGATTCAGTAGTGGCTCGAGTTGGGTGGGAACGCCATTGGTAAAGGCGACCTCCACAAAGATCACGGGGTCATCAGCCATCGCCGGATGAAAGAACGCGTAACAACGGCGCCCCGTGTTGAGCCGACCCCGGAGATCATCCCACCCCTTGATCTCATGGACCGCTTCGTACTCGATCAGCTTCTCAAGCACCACGGCGGGGGAGTCCCAGGTGAGACGTTCCAGCCGGAGCAAACCGATATCGAAGAAGCGAGCCAGGACGATACGCAGGTCGTGATCGAGAGCCCGCAGCTCGGGTGTCTCATTACGAATCGGAAGAAGCTCCTCGCGTAGATCGACCAAGAACGACAAACCGCCCTGCAATCCGACGAACCGGCGGAACAACCGATCTCGCTTCGGGCGCAGAATGTTCCGGAGCTCGTTCTCAGCCTCGGCGCGGGCTGCACTCGTTGGCGCTTCCCGAACCGCATCCATCGCGGCATCGACCTCCGCATCGTCGTGGTCGTACTCGTTGGCAATCAGCTCGAAGAATCGACGACGACCATCCTCGTCGAGCGCCAAGAAACAGGCGCCGATCTCGGTTGCTCGCTTGCGGGCGGCCATCTCGCCTCCCCGACCATCGATCGTTGCGTCCAACAATTCCCGCAACTTTGTGGTATCCCGCTCCGGCAAATCGGGCCGCAAGTGCAGCTCCGAGGAATCGGCCCGCCAGCTTCGGATCTGGCCCCACATTCGTTCCAACCGGGTCTGCACGTTTCCAGTTTGCCGTCGCCCGCCACCCTTTTGTTCGATGTCGGGACGCTCCGGTACCGCCTCCACTTCCGCTTTGCCTTGCTCCTTCGTCGGGAGTCGCCCGCGCGTTGGCGTCACAGCTACCAGCCGAATTTGGCGGTGTGGAGCGCTTCCTTCACCCGTTTGAGGTTTCGACCGTCGAGGGAAGAAACGTCCGACATCGCGACCGTGCGGCTGGTGTCGGCGAGCGAACAGGCGAGGAGCAGAATGAATCGTTCACCGCGCGAACACTGGACCTGATCGGCTAGTTCACTGGCAACCGACCAATCGATCGACGTTCCGGATGCAGTCGTGACCAACGCCTCCGCCACGAACTCCGACCGAGTCAGCCAAAAGTCGGTCTCGATCAACAACTCGACAGCGGCTTCGGTGCCGGCGCTGCCCGAGGCCCAAACGCCGAGCTGTTGCTCAACGGAGGTCATTCGCGTGCTGGTGGGAAGAAATCTCTGGGGATGACGAGGTCGTCCATGGACAGCTCATCGGTAGAAGACTTGCCGATCCCGTAGAGCGTCGAGTCGATTCCGTTGCGCAAAATGTCGAGGACGTTCTCTACCCCGGCTTGCCCGTTGGCTGCGAGGCCCCATAGGTAGGCCCGGCCAATCATGACCGCCTTCGCCCCCATCGCGATCGCCTTGACAACATCGCTCCCACGACGGATACCCCCGTCCATGAGCACGTCGACTTCGGTCCCCACCTCGGCCACGATTTCGGGCAGCACCCGAATCGGAGCGATGGCGCCGTCGATGTTGTTGCCGCCGTGATTCGAAACCGAAATGGCGGTGGCACCAGCCTCTACGGCCCGACGAGCCTCGTCGGCTCGATGGATGCCCTTCACCATGAACGGGCCCTCAAACTGGCTTCGTAGCCAAGCGACGTCTTCCCACGTGGGAGGTGGCGTGCCCATCCAGGTGCCGTATGCCTCGAAGAACCCGGGGACATGATCTTCGGACGTACGGAAGTTTGGGACTCCAAGCTGGGGGATGTTCCCCGACTTCAGCCAGTCGTAGAGCCACAGCGGCCGAAGCACGGTCTCGGGTGCATGTTTGAGGATTGTCTTGTAGTCCACGGACTGCGGAATGTCTGGGGAACCCCAATCCCGTCCATGAGAGAACGACCAGTCGAGCGTCAGGATGATGCCGACCGCACCGGCCCGCTTCGCCCGCTCGATGCGGGCCGTCATCGAGTCGCGATCGCCTGCCCAATACAGCTGGAAAAACGTCTGAGGATTGGCAGCCGCGACGTCTTCGATCGGTTGAGAAGCGAATGAGCTCAGACCCATGGGAATGCCTCGAGCCGCAGCTGCACGGGCGACGGCGACTTCCCCTTCGGGATGCACCGCCTGTACTCCGGTAGGAGAAATCAAGACCGGCATCGAGGCCTCTTGGCCCATCACCGTCGTATGCATTTCTCGTTTCGCAGATTGACCCGCGGTCACGGTACGAAAACCGAGTTCGTTGAACGATGCCAAGTTGTCCTGCATCGAAACACCGGCCTCGGCGCCAGCGATCAAGGCTCCGTAGACCGACTTGGGTAGGCGACGCTTAGCCCGCTGCTGGGCTACGGCGACTGTTTCGAACCATCCACTCATGCTCAGAGCATAGGAAGCGGACTCGGTAGGAGTGAAGTTGCAGCAGCTATCGCGTGGGTGGTGCGGTGGGTGGTGAGGTTGGAGGCTGCCATTCTGGGCCGCGCTCTGAGCTGGTGGCAGACTCGGGCTTGGAGTTCAGTACCTGCTCGATCGACGGTGCCGGTTGTCGCGGTTGTCGACCGCCGCCAACCAGGCCAAGTTGCTTGATGTTGACGTATGCCATGTAGCCGAAGAGAAGCAGCACGAAGGTGGATCCACGGGAGAGGAAGAAGTAGCCGCCGATCGCTAGTGCACCGATGATCGAGATCCAATTCACCAACGGCCGTTGGCTCTTTCCGGTGGCGATCAGGAGACCGTCATCGACGATATGGCCGCCATCGAGCGGGTAGACAGGCGCCAAGTTGATGGCCGCCCAAACGACGTTGACGAACCAGATCGCGTTGACGATGAGCCGGGTGTCGCCGGTCAGGTCGAGCTGGCGCAGGGCAAGCCAGGCGGGTCCACCAAGGAGCACCATGGTGGTCAGCGACCCGGCCGAGGAGACCACGATCCGCTGCGGTGCGGTGAGGTGCTCACTGTTGTGGCCGAACGTGACCCCACCCAGTCCGTAGAGCGAAATTGACGGCGTGGCGCCGTAGTACCGGTAGGCGAATGCATGGCCGAGCTCGTGGACCAGCACCGACACCGTGATGATGACACCCCAGGCGATGCTCAGAACCGGACGGTCGATCCCCTGGAGCACAAAGAAGCCCACCAACAGGAAGAAAATCAGTTCGAATCGGACCGGAAATCCGAAGATTCGCATGTTCATCCCACCAGCATGCCCGTGCTCGTGGCAGATAGGGGTTCACAGGCTGGTGACGGCTATAACGAAGGGCCTGTGAATAGCCGTGTCACACTCGCCACCGTCTTCCTCGTGGCAGCGCTTATCGGGGCGAATTTCAGCGTCTTGAAGTTCGCCCTTGATCACAGCACCCCCTTCCTCGTAGCGGCACTCCGCACCGTCATCGCAAGCACCGTGCTCTTGACGTTCGCGTTCTTGCGGGGAGAGAAACTTCCCCGCCGGAGCGACGATCTACTCAACATTTTCGTGGTTGGATTCAGTATCACCACCGTGTCCAGTGCGCTCCTGGTTTTTGGCATCAGTCGGGTGAGCGCCGGCCTGGGCTCGTTGATGTCGAGCACGATGCCGTTGTTCACGGCCGCTCTTTCGCTTCTGCTTCTCAAGGTGCAGCTCCCGGCGCGAGCGCTGGCGGGTTTGGCCGTGGGGTTCGGCGGAGCGCTCGTGCTTGCCTCGCCAAGTCTTGGAGGGTCCAGTCAGCTGGTAGGGATTCTCTCGTTGTTTTTCTCCGCGTTGGCATGGGCTTTTGGCAACGTCTACATGAAGTGGCGGGACTTCAGTCGAGTGAGCCCCGTGATGCTCGTAGCGGTGCAGTTGGTGTTCTCTGCCATGATGTTGCTTCCGTTTGCCCTCGTGGTCGAGGGCACTGCAGGCACCACCTGGGGATGGGCCCTCTTTGTGCCGCTGTTCTATGCATCGGTGCCGTCGAACGCGGTGACGTTTGCGTTGCTAGCTACCGTGGTTCGGCAGGCGACCCCCACCGTGGCGGCGTCGACCGCCTATCTCATCCCGCTATTTGGGGTGCTGTTTGCCTTCCTTATCCGAGGTGAGTCGCTAGGCGCTATCGAACTGCTCGGTGGCGCCTTGGTGATCGCTGGCGTCATCGTGGTGGTGCGAGCCACAACGTCTGCACCACACCCTGTAGGCAGCCCCGAACCGGCCTAAACCGGCCCCACAGAAAGCCAGCCGAAAATGGGGAGATGTCACATTCGGGCATTGATTGCCCCCCGATGTTGTTCTCTGAAGGCATGAACGAGAATCTCAAACGAGGCGTTATCGTCCTGACCTGGATTGCGGCGGTGGCCGGCTGGGTGCTCTACCAACGCTCAACCGGTCTCGGAACTGTTGGTTCCCTGCAGCAGTTCATCGACACCGCTCGAGGTGCATGGTGGGCGATTCTGGCCTTCGTCATCGTCTACGCCATCCGACCGATCGTCCTCTTTCCGGCATCTCTCCTAACGATTGCTGGCGGGCTGCTGTTCGGCCCTGTCGTCGGCGTGATTGCCACGGTGATCGGGGCGAATGCGTCAGCCATGGTGGCCTATTGGATCGCCCGTTCTCTCGGCTTTGAAGGTTCCACAGACAAAGAAGCCGCCGGACTTCTCGCCCGTTGGTCCAAGCGCATGCGTGATGAGAGTTTCGTCACCGTGATGTTGATGAGGCTTGCGTTCCTGCCCTACGACTTTGTGAACTACGCCGCTGGGTTTCTACGAATCAACCCGCTGTCATTCCTGCTGGCGACGGCCATTGGTTCGCTACCGGGCACGGTGTCGTTCGTGCTCGCCGGAGCGTCCATCACCTCGCTGGAAGATGGTCCCTCGGGTGTCGATCCCGCCGTGCTGATCGCGTCGGTGGTGCTCTTCATCGTTAGCGTCGGGATCTCCCGGGTCGTCAAGAAGGGCGAGTCTGCGCCACCGGTGCTGGCCTAGCCGAGTCGGTGCTCGAGCGAGCTAGCTGCTCGTGAATCCCTTACGGACCTGCTGGCCCCATTCGGTGCGGCCCTGGAGGAACAATCGAACACCCCAGAGGCGCCAGTAAATGGTGAGCGGTCGGTAGAAGAACTGTTCGAACAGGCCATAGAAGGCGAGCTTGGCTCGGGAGCGAGTACTCGGGTAGGCATGGTTGACTTTGTCGTCGAACCACAGCGTCAGGATGGTCATGGCGGCACCGAATCCGTAAGCGGCCAGGATCAGCCAGATCGCTTGAGGGTCAACGAACCCCACGATGAGTCCGATGATGGTGGTGATCAGGCCGATTGCCTCCACGATCGGCGAGAGAAACTCAACCACGAAGTAGTACGGCATTGAAAGCATGCCGGCCGAACCATAACGAGGGTTGAACATCATCTTCTTGTGTCGAATGAGGACGTCCATCAGTCCGCGTTGCCAGCGGTTTCGCTGGCGGCCGAGGACCTTGAATTCTTCGGGCGCCTCGGTCCATGCCACCGGTTTGGGTAAGAACTCGACCCATGCCTTGGTGCCTTGCTCATAGCCGGTGCGTCGCAATCGGACGATGAGCTCCATGTCTTCGCCGATCGAGCTGGTTTCATAGCCACCGGCGTTGAGAACGGCAGCTCGATCGAAGAGTCCAAATGCTCCACTGATGATCAGATTTCCGCCAAGTGGGTTCCAGCCGAGCCGGCCCACGATGAAGGCTCGTACATACTCGACCGCCTGAAGAGCGGGGACGATCTTCTTGGGCACGACCAGGCTTGGAACGGCCGAAGCCTTGACTGCGGAGTCGTTGGTGAGGCGAACGGTTCCGCCCACCGCCACGGTGTCGGATCGGTTGAGGAAGGGCGCCACGAGCTCGTGTAGTGCCTGTGGGCCAACCAAAGTGTCGGCGTCGATGGCACACACCAGGTCACCGGATGCGATATTGAGCCCGGCGTTCAAGCTGTCTGCCTTGCCGCCGTTGAACTTGTCGACCAGCACCAACCCGTGCTCGATGTGGGAGCGATAAATCGAGCGGACCTCTGCGGTCTTGATGAGGCGCTGGTAGATCGGGTGCACCGGTCGAAGGTCGAAGGCTTCGATCAATACGTCGACGGTGCTGTCGGGCGAGCCGTCGTTGATCACCACGACCTCGAGGTTCTGATACGACAAGGCCAGAAGCCCGCGGACGGTTTCGGTGACGGTGATCTCTTCGTTGTACGCGGGGACCAGCACGCTGACCTTCGGGGCCAGAGGCGATGCCAGGACTCGGCGCCAGAGCTGGTACTCGTCGCGCTGAGAGACGCGCCAGTGTTCATACATTGCGCTGAATAGGATCGACAACTGAGCCAAGGTGATGCCGATCACCCATGCAGCGGTGATGTATGGAAGCACTGAGAAGACTTCTCTCATGACACCAACGCGTCCTGTTGTCGAAGCGCGGACGCCACCATTTGGGCTGACTGGGACATCGAACCGTCTAGTACCTGCCGAGCCATATCGCGAGCGAAGGGATCGGTTGCCTGGAGCATTTGTCGAAGGACTAGTTGGCCGGCGGGACCCATTTCGTCGAGCGCATTGCCGGCTTGTCGGCGAACTCGGAAGGCCGGATCGCTCATCGAACGTCCGATAGCCACGACCGATTCATAGGACTCGAGCCGCTGCAGTGCGAGAATCGCCGATGTTCGAACCTCGGGACTGTCGTCACGCAGCAAGAGATGCAGAATGTCGATGGCGCCGATGCCGGTTCCCGTACCTAGCGAGAGCGCTGCGAGCTTTCGATGTTGCTCGTTGTCGGATGTGGCGTACTGCTTCAGGGCCTCCACCAAACGACCGTCGGGAAGGTCGGCGGCAACCTCCATCGCTTCACCAACATGCTCTCCGCCCTCTCGGAGCAACACAAGGAGCGGCTCGATGGCCGCGGAGCCAGCTCTCAGCAGCGCGTTCTTGGCAGCTAGGCGAACCGACATATTTGGGTCGTTCAGCAGAGTTGACACCAGTTCCACGTGTTCCTCGGACTGCTCGCTTGTGAGGGTTTCCACCGAGCGGGCTCGAACGAGCGGGTGCCGGTCGGTGAGCAGCGGTGCCCGATCGAAGTCGGGGTGGGTGACCAGATAGTGAAGTTGCGCCGCCTGCACGCGTCGGCGCCAGCGGCGGCTCCGCGATCGGCGCTTGATGAGCCGTTCCAGACCGCAGGTCCGTACTAGCTGCTGGAGCCGGTCCTCGGCTTCACCGTTCACGTCGAGGGCGATTCGTTGAATCACGTCGAGCAGAACATCGTTCTTGGCACCGGTTATTCGATGGTGAACCTGGGCGGCCTCTTCGTTCGAGTCGAACAACAAGACGCTGAAGTCGTCGAGCACCTCAAGGCGGCGTCGTTGCTCGTTGCGCTTGCTGACATCCAGGTACACCCCGTTGACGAGGTAGACAACGATCGTGACGCCCACGAGGCTCCATCCGATCAGGAACGCAACGAAGTTGAACGTCATCGGTTACCCAGCGCACGCTGAATTCGGTGCAGGAGCAGGGGAGTGCTGAATGGCTTCGCCACATAGTCTTCCGCGCCAAGCTCGAACACCTGCCGCATCTCTCCCTCGATCGTTCGAGCGGAGAAGACGATGGTCTTCATCTGTCCTAGCCGTCCCGAAGCTTGGACCTGGCGTAGAAATTGCAATCCGCCGATACCGCGCTGTTCCAGTTCGATGAGAACCAGCCGAGGAAGCGGACGATCGGTGCCCCCCGTGAGATATTTGAGGCCCTCGAGCGAGTCGGTTTCGTGCTCGGCTCTGAGGCCGCGTCGTTCCAGGGTGGAACGCAGCACCGCGCCCAGGGTTTCGTCGGGGTCCAAAATGAACACATCGGCGGGCCGTTCGCTGTGTGGACGCCAGTCGGCTCCCACCACCCACGGACCTTCTTCTTCGCCCACCCGCTCAAGGATGCGGCGACCACCGGTAATCAGGTCATCGAGGCCGCGGCCGTCAACGGGGAACTCCATGCAGCCGATTCGGCTGTTGGTGGAACGTAGATTGAACTTCTCGCTGAGCGAGTGCATTCGACTCACCAGGGTGTCGCGGTTTACCGCATCAAGCAGCACAACCACGTGGCTGTCGTCGAGGCGGGCCACGAGGTCGCCGCGGCGGAACTCTTGCGACAGTTCCTTGTCTCGATCCGACCGACGATCCACCTTCATCTCGACCAGGGCAAGACCGACGGGGGCGCTTCGACGCATGGCGCTTGTGAGCATCCGCTCGATGAGCACAAGGGCTGGTTGCCAGGGAAGAACCGAGCTCTGTTTCTCCGCGTCGCCGATCGAGGAAGTGGTGCGCCGCCGACTAAGCCGTGAGCGAAGCAGAGCTGCGACCTCGCTGGTTCGCTCGCCACTGAAGACGGCGTCGGCGCCGGTGAGGAGAAGTTGTTCGATTTCAGCCTGGGAGGTGGGCCCGATAACGATTGCCCCGACATCCCGTGTCTTGATGTCGCTGCGGATCAGATCGATCAGCTCGCGGGCGGACATCGTGAACGCGTCCTGGACGATGACCACGACCTCGATGTCCTCGGTGTAGAGAGCACGCCAAAGTGAACTGACCGATCGTTCTGCCCGCACCGGGAGGCCCTGGTCGTTCATCTTCGCCGAGAACCACTCCGAGGAACGGCCGATCATTAGCACCGATGCGTCCTTCCGGTTCCGAGCGCTCAGGACGTTGATCTCGTCCATCAGATCGTCCGGGTGGGAGTCCAGCGGCATGATCGTGGTGATGTGTTCGACCGCTCGCAGTCGCTGCGGCAACGTATTCGCCGAACTCATCGCGATTACGGGAACGTTGAAGAATGTCTGCTCGACGGCTCTCAGGAGCGGACGCGCTGCTCCAAGGTCGGGATCGGGAGCGATAACAACAACAACATCGGGAGCTCGCTCTCCCTGGCTGAGAGGGCGCAGTCCGTTTTCGTGGTTGGAGACCCGCATACCCCGACTGAATGCGACCCACATCAAGTGATCACCCTCGATCGACGGTGGCCCTACAACCAGAAGATGACGGCCGATCGGCACCCGCGTTCGAATGTCGCCCACGGTCGAGTTGATTGCGAGACGGGCATCGTTCAGAAGGCTTGAGAGAGCGATGGCCTCGTTCGAATCCAGGCCGGTCTGGTCCAGGGTGTTGCCCACCATGCGAATGAGATCCGCAGCGGTCGTAATGCCGAGGGTGCCAAGGTTCGCGGCGAGCCCTCGGGTGAGCTGCAACGATTCAGCAATTTCTTCGCCGCTGAGAGGCCGTTCAAAGAGCTCTAGGGTGAGGCGTTCGAGCCGCCCGAGGCGGTGCTCCATGCGCGACTGAATACGCAACCAGACTTGGTCGACCAGAGGGGTCGCAGCGACGACTCGCTTTGATTCTGCGGCGGGGGGCAAAGACATCAAGAATCTTTCGGCAGATGTTTGCGGGAGTGCAGCGATTGCGCGGCCGAATTCCGAATTCTGAGGGATTCGGCGACAACGGTTGATTTTGTGTGGCTGAAACCGACCGAGAAGGGTGGCTCGTCTTTCTCACCTCCTCGGCTTCGTGATCCTTGCAGGACTGGTGTTGGCCGCATGTGGCGGGGACAGCGCTGACTCGATTCCGTTCACGACTGAAGACATTGAGCCCGTGGCGATCCCCGACACCCTGGTTCTGGCGCCAGCGGCCGACCTGTCCGATGCGGACAGTCGCATGGTTCGGGTTCACTCTGCCTGGTTGTGTGAATTGCAGGGCCAAACGTTCACTGATCCCAGCGAGATTCCGGCAGCCCTCGACGCCCACCTGGAGTCATTCCAGGTGTCGCCCGCCGACTACGCCACCTTCACCGGGTCTCTGCCGGGACGCAAAGACTTGCGTGACGCCACCTTGTTTGCCGTGCAGGAGAGCTGCTTCGGACGTTAGTTCGTTGCCTGATCTGCTACGTCGGCGATCCGCGCCGTCACGAGTTGCGCCAATGCTTCGAGACCGGTTCGGGTCGGATGAATGCCGTCATCCCTCATCCAGTCGGGGTGACCTTCTACGTGTTGGTTCCAGTCGATCAGGTTTACGTGGACAAACCGTGATACGACCGATTCTATTTGATCGTTGGCTTTGGACTCCCACGGTCTGCTGACTTCGGTGGTCACCACGAAAACGGGCGTTGGCGCGAGCGCTTCGACCTGAGCAGAGAACATCGAGTCATAGTCGTCGATCCAACCATTGGTGCCGAGATGGATCACCACGACGTCGGCCTCGGCGAGTTGGCCATTCACGCGGGCTCCATCGAGGAGTCCAGGCAGCGCCGCCACCTGCCGACCTTCTTCGGTCAAGAACCTAACTTGAGCATCACCGATCGGGATGTCGAGCAAGCGAATGCCGTGGAAGATCGAATCGCCGATGATTAACACATCTTCAGGAAAGCCCGCGCCTTGCGGTTCCAACGTCTCATTCTGTGTGACCAACGCGAACTCTGGACTTTGAGCAAAGCCATTGAGGATGGTGCCCGCGGAGTATCCGTCGTCGAGTAGGCCAACCCAGTAGCTGAGCCCGTCTTCATCGGCATCCCTATCGAGGACGTTCTGATAGACCAGGTTGACAAACGATCGTTGATCGACCGTTCCGTACGTGTTGGAGAATTCTTCCGACGCTACGAAGTAGTCGGCAATCCGGTCGAGGTCGGTTCCCCCTCGATGTACTTCGTCCCAATAGTTCAGTCCATCAAGATCAGCGGCTCGGTCAAATGCAGCAAAGTAGAGCCGGGCGATAGCCGCCCGGTCACCGTTCGGTGCTGCTGGGCCGGTCTCGCCTGCGGCAGTGGGAGGAAGGAGGGCGGCCACCACGATGACGAGCAGGCTGATAACACCCGCTGGAAGACCGACCCTCTGCATCCGCCCGTTGTACCAGGTGATTGGTGTAGTCGACTGGCGCCGGGCGATTGTCACGCTTTTGGGGATTAGCACGGCCCGGAAGATTTGGGTGAAACCACGCTGATTAGGGCACGATAGGGAGATGGCTGTAGACCTCGGACCCGACCTTCTCAACGCGTCAAAGTCTCTCGACGCCGACACCGTGGAACTGCGACGGGAGATTCACAAGGACCCTGAACTCGGCCTCCAACTGCCGAGTACGCAGAAGAAAATTCTTGAGTCGTTGGATGGCTTGGGAATGGATATCACCCTTGGCCGTGACACCACGTCGGTCACCGCCGATCTCGACTCGGGTCGTCCGGGACCCACCATTCTCTTGCGCGGAGACATGGATGCCCTCCCGCTCCAAGAGGACAACGACATCACATTCAAGTCCCAACACGATGGCCGTATGCATGCGTGTGGCCACGATGCGCATGTTTCGATGCTGGTCAGCGCGGCCAAACTCCTCGCGGAAAACAAGGATTCGTTCAACGGAAAGATCCGATTCATGTTCCAGCCCGGTGAAGAGGGCTTTCACGGTGCGAAGTACATGATCGACGAAGGTGTTCTCGACGGCGTCGACAAAGCCTTTGCTATTCACGTCTTCACCCCGATGCCCGACGGCTTCATCACCACCAGGGGCGGTTCGCTGATGGCTTCGGCTGACCGGTTCGAGATCACCATCAAGGGTGAGGGGGGCCATGCATCGGCACCTCACCATTGCGTCGATCCCATTCCCGCTGCGGCCGCCACCGTGACCGGATTGCACACCCTCGTGAGCCGAGGGGTCGACCCGGTGCAAGCGGGTCTCATCACCGTGGCCCACATCGAGGCCGGGACGACCAACAATGTCATCCCGCCCGACGCGTTTATGGAAGGAACGATCCGGACCCTCGACGAAGACGTTCGTTCCACATTGCACGCCGGCCTCGAGCGTGTGGCCCAGCACACCGCCCAGGCTCATGGCTGCAGCTGCACTTCAGACATCATTCCCGGATACCCGGTGACGGTGAACCACCAGGCCGAGGCCGACATCGTGGGCGATCTGGCCCGTTCGGTGGTCGGTGAACAGCACTACGGCGAACTGCCTCGTCCGTTGTTGGGAGCCGAGGACTTCAGCTATGTACTTCAACACGTACCCGGCGCAATGGCCTTCCTTGGTGTTTGCCCTCCTGGAGTCGACTATCACCATGCGGCCCCCAACCACTCCAACCTGATGCAAATCAGCGAGGAGCGTCTTTCACACGGTGTGGCGCTCTATGCCGCAATGGGAATGCATCGCGACTGAGGGTGCGACGACTACCTCAGAGGTAATCGCCTGCGTAACCGCCGTGCTTCATAGTGAATTCATCAACGACGGATGGAAAGTGAATTCATGAACGAATCAAATAACTCTGAACGCAACCTACGATTCGCTCTTCGAGCGAACGCCGCCTCTTCGGGCCTGTTCGGTATTGGTGGCCTGATCTTCGCCGGTCGGGTCGTCGACTTCCTCGGAACGGGCAACACCGTCATCGTGCGGCTCATCGCGGCCGGCCTTGTGGCGTTTGCCGCCTTTGTGGTCTACGTCTCGTTCCAGCCAACGTCGGAACTGCGAGCCGAGTCGCTGCTCGTGTCCCTCGGTGACCTGGGATGGGTCGCAGCATCGATCGTGCTGATTGCGCTCGGCCTGTTCACTACTGCGGGTGCAGTAGCGACTGGCGTGATCGCTGCCATGGTGCTCGACTTTGCGCTCATTCAGCTGTGGACTCGGGCGAAGTCGGCCGATTCGGTACTGGCGTAGACGTGAGCTTCGGGCCTGCACTTCGGACCTGGCGCGAAGAGCGCGGTTTCAGTCAGCTTCGGCTGGCGAACTCGGCTGAAGTATCCCAACGACACATCAGTTTCTTGGAGAACGGACGAGCCAAACCAAGTAGGGAGATGGTCACCCACTTGGGCCGGGTGCTTCGGGTTCCGCTCGACGCTCAGAACAAGATGCTGGTGGCGGCTGGTTTCGCTCCTAGCTACACCGAGGTGCCGATCGAAAACCTGGCCGAAGTGGGGGAGGCTCTTCACTTCATGCTTCAGGCACATGAGCCGAACATGGCCGTGGTGATCGATCGCATGTGGAATGTTGTCTTCGCTAACGCGCCGGCCCTCGACTTCCTGGGCACGTTGGTGACTGATCCGCCCCTCTACCAGGGGCAGCTCAACCTGATGTATGGGATGTTCCACCCCGACGGTCTTGGGGAGAACATTCTCAACCGTGCCGAAGTCGAACCGATGCTGTTGTGGCGGCTCGCTGACGATTGCGAGCGCTTTCCCGACGACACCGACCTCCGCTCCCTGTTTGCCGACGTCCGCTCGTTGGCTGCGTTCTCACCGGCGGAGGTTCCGGCTCATGCCGGTTTGGTGGGCACGGTGCGATTCCGAATGCCCCAGGGCGATGTGTCCCTGTTCTCCTGTATCGCCAGCATCGAAGGGTCAGCAGACCTCACGGTCGCGGGACTGCGGATCGAAACGTTCTTCCCGGCCAACGCTGAGTCGGTTCAGATCTGGAGCGACTTTCGCGAAGCAGCTGGGTAGCGTTTCGGCATGCGTCTCGATCCATGCCCCTCGTCGCCTAACTGCATTTCTAGCCAGGCCGACGCGTCGGACTCTCAGCACTACATGGAGGCGATCGACTTCACCGGCGCACCGGATGCAACCCTCGACGCGATCGAGGCGGTTCTCGCTCAGGCGGCCGGTGCTCGGGTGACCAACAGGACCCAAGACCGTGTTGACGCCGTCTTTACCACCCGCATCTTCAAGTTCAAGGACGACGTCACCTTCGCCGTGGACGCCGATGCCGGGAAGGTGCATTTCCGAAGTGCGTCCCGTACCGGCCACAGTGACCTCGGGGCGAACAAGAAGCGCCTGCTCGCTCTGCTTCCGCTGATTAAGGCCAAGCTGTAGGCGCAACTAAAAGAGCGACGACTGAGGTCGTTCAGGCATCGACGGCGGTGTCCAGATCGGGCCGTCGATGGCCGCCTGTCCAGCGAGCTGATCGGCAGCTTCGTTGCCTTCGTCGCCGCTGTGTCCCTTCACCCATTCGACGATTAGATCGGGATGGGCTTGCGTGCAGGCGTGGTACGCGGCGACGAGATCGAGATTCTCCACCGGCTTAGGGGTGCCTGCGGCGCCGGTCCTGCGATCCCATCCGTTTTTCTCCCACCGGGTCATCCACCCGGCCTCGTACATCGCCTGGGCATACCGGCTGTCGGTGATGACGGTGAGGGGACCGTCGCCGTGACTGCAGATGGCTTCGACTACCGCCGCCAGTTCCATGCGCTGGTTCGTTGTTGGAGTTTCTGGCCGGCCCGAGGCGCTGGTGTTGGCGTCGAGGTTTACCCACGCCCACCCTCCTCGCTTGGTTCCGCCGTTGTCGCAGGATCCGTCGGTGTAGACGACTGTTCGGTGACTCACGACGTGGTGTCGATTAGTCGTTGGGCGTTCAGTGTGGTGATACGGGTGTAGGTGAGGCCCGACACACCACTGTCGCTCAGGTGATCGAGCAACTGAGCAGCTGTCTTGCCGGTGTTGGGGGCATCGGTGCCGAACAGGATCCGGTCGCTGAACTCCTCGGCGTCGGCTGCGGTGATCGGCACCGGCTCATAGATGACCGGGGTGAGGTCACACACCAGGTTGGGGTGGATGCGCATCAGCTCCATCGCTTCTTCGTAGGAGTGATGGCCGCTGTGGGCGAGGATGAACGTGGTGTGAGGGTGGGCAGCTACGGCCTCGCTGATCGGGGCCAATTCGGATGCCTCGGTGTGCCCGGTGATCGAGTGTCCGGCGTGAATGGTTATGGGAACGCCGAGCTCGCCGGCGGCGTCGAGCACGGGAGCGAGCTTGGGGTTGGTTGGTTCGTAGTTGCCTACCGAACAGTGCAGCTTCAGAACACGCGCACCGTTTTGCACGGCGATCCGCAGGTCCTCGGCAGGATCGTTGTCATCAGGGTGCACGGTGCAGCCGCTGATGATCGACACGCCGTGACCGTCATACTCTTGCGCTACCTCCAGCATGCTTTCGTTCAGCCGCCGAGCCATTTCGGGCTTGTGGGCATACGGAAGGTTCCATACCGTGTCGATTCCAGCTGCGGCGTGGCTTTCCAGTAGCTCGGGGTAGTTCAGGGTGTAGCTCAACTCGGCAGCGTCCATGTAGGTGGCGAAGTAGCCGCGGATCTTCTCGGCCAGTCGCATCGGGAGCAGGTGAGTATGAACATCGACAGCCATACCGATCAGACTTCACCACGGACGGTCCGGTTACCAAGCTAGGCCCCCGTTTTGGGTCGAAACAGCAGTTCGCGGAGGAAGTTTCGATAGTGGGAACAAACTATCGCGATATATCGTTAACTTGATATCGGCAGCGGTTGTCGATCGATAACCCAATGGAGAAGCGCTTGAAAACGCATCGAAACGAACATCACAATCACGACTATCGCGACGGACACTTCGGTTCCGGGCGCAGAATGAGAGGACATATGCCACCACACAAAAGAGGTCACCACGGAGGCCATCGCGCCAAGCGAGGCGCCATCGTGCACGGCACGTTGCTCGTCCTAAGCGAACGAGCGATGCATGGCTATGAAGTCATCGCCGAGCTCGAAGAGCGAAGCGACGGGGCCTGGCGTCCAAGCCCTGGCTCCATCTACCCAGCGCTGAAGCGTCTCGCCATGAAGGGCCTCATCGAGGCCAACGAAGACTCCGATGGCAAGCGAGTTTTCTCGATTACCGACGAGGGCGCCGAGCGTCTCGCCGCAATGAACGAGGACCATCCACCGCCGTGGGAGCGTTTTGCCGAGTCGGGGCCATCGCTTCGGCCGGTAGCCCAGGAACTTATGTCCCAAGCCCGACAAATCGGTCGCTTCGGCTCCGACGAGCAACGAACCAAGGCCATTGCGGTACTCGAGCAGGCCAAGGTTGACCTTTACGCCCTCATGGCCGAACCCAAGGCGGAGTAGTGCATGAGTGCACGGGCGACGCTTCGGATTTCTAACGCCAGCGGCGGGCGAGCTTTATCGCCCGCCGCAGTTGGCGTTCGCTGAGGTCAAACCACTCGCCGTTCATCCGTTGCCGTTCGAAGTACGCGTGCAGGTCTCGTTCGACCGCACGGGCATCGGCTGATGAGCGACATCGAATGGTCTTCCACAGATGGAGTGGTTCGGGATGGCCAGTCTGAAGCGTGGCGACGCGTTGGGAGGGGTCGCCGGAGATTCCGATCTTGGTGGCCGCGTGCCCGTCCTGGATGAAATAGACAAAGGTTCCACCCCGAATTGGGGTGAGGTGTTCGATCGATCGAATGAGGTTGGCGCCGAGGTGCACCAGACCGCTGTGACCCGACACCAAGCGCACCGGAATGCCGGCGAGTCCGATGGCTAGGCCGCCGGTGGCCAGCAGCACCATCAGTGGGATTCGAATGATCCAAACCACAACGGTGTAACCATCGGCCCCCAGACCAGAATTCTAAGTGTATGGATGGGGTCAGACCCCTTCCGAGGGGAAGAGGTCTGACCCCGTTCCATTTCGCTGCGTCCAGCTGAGCGTTGGTTTGCGGCTATCGGGCGAGGGCGGCGGAGGTAGATATACGCGGTTCGGTTGCGGCATGTGACTGACCATCGACGATGTCGATCATGTGGGCATGGCCTACGTTGACCGGCCGATGTTCGACGGTCTGGCCGCGGGCTTCCAAACCGGGGATCCAGTCGGCGGGTGCGTCGGGTTCGAGGATCACGTTGGGAGCGTCGGGGTTTTCCCATGCGTCGAATCCGTTGGAATTGGGTGGCTCGAGGATCCACCGCGGTGCGGCCAGCACCTCGCCTGGCGTCTGCTGGTTGTGGAGTAGTCGGGCCAGCATCTGGAGCACGATTTGAGGTTGTGCATCGCCACCCATCGTTCCCAGCACGGTGCGAAGTGAACCGTCAAGGTTTGTGACCAACGCAGGGGAGAGGGTGTGCGGTGCCCGTTTGCCCGGTTGATACTCGGCCGGATGGCCACGGGTCAGATTGAAGCCTGAACCACGGTTCTGAAGAAAGATCCCGGTGCCAGGCACCACGATGTTGGCACCAAAACCGGCGGCGTTGCTGTTGATGAGCGAGACACCGTTGCCGTCGCCATCGGTGGTGACCATGTGGATCGTCCCTCCGCCCAGGTAGGTGTCGCCTAGGTTCGCAGTCGCGTTCGCATCGATCATGGCTCGACGGGCGGCCAGCCGATCTGCGGCGATCAGAGCCTTGCCGTCGGCCCCGTCGAACAGCGAGTCGATTCGATCGAATGCGGCGTGTCGGGCGGACTCGACCAGAAGATGGACCCACAGGTCATCGTCGATCGTTGGGAGTTCGAGGCCATCGGCGATGCCAGCCCCAGCCAGCGAGAGGTAGCCCTGACTGTTTGGTGGAACCGTCCACAGCCGATGCCCCCAGGCTTCGAGCGAGATCGGGTCGACCCATTCGGCATGCACGTGCTCCATGTCGGACTCGGTGAACTCACCGTTTCCGAGCTCGAGTAGAGAATCTCCAAAGGTGCCTTGATAGAAGCCGGCTCGGCCATTGGTCCGCACCTCGTCGATTACTGCAGCCATTTCCCGCCGGTGGAGCAGTTCGCCTTCGACCAGGTCCTGGTAGTCATCGGCTCCCGGCACGCCCTGCACCCGAAGCGCCGAGCGTGCCAGATGATCAGGGATAGCGAAGCCATCGTGTGCGATGCGATGAGCGGGTTCCAACAGACGGTCGAGCGGAAGCGTTGCATACCGATCAGCCAGTGCCACCCAGCCATCGACACACCCGGGCACCGGAACGGAACGAATATCGTCGCGGAAGGGCATTTGTCGGTGCCCTTCGCTGCGCATCCGCTCAGGATCAGCTCCAGATCCAGCCCAGCCGGATGCGTTCAGACTGGTGACACCCTCACCCATGTGCACCAGAGCGAAGAGGTCGCCGCCCATGCCGCACATGTGCTGACTGACCACGGTGAGAACAGCTGATGCCGCAATCGCAGCGTCGACAGCATTACCCCCGTCCTTGAGCGCCTGAATGCCGGCCTGAGATGCTCGGTAGTCAACGGTGCACACGGCCCCGTCAGGTCCATTGGAGGTCAACTGCTGCATGAGTCGACGATAGACCCGTGGCACACTGGCGATGTGACCCAACGTGAACTCATTGAAGGCCAACCGGTGCTTGTCGTCGTCGACATCCAGGGCGGAGAAACCAACACCTCCGATGAGCCCGATGCCGAGGTCTCTATCCCGTTGATGCCCGGATACGACGCCGCCATGGAGAACGCGCCGATCCTCATCGAAAAGGCGCGGGAGCGGGGGATACCGGTGGTGTTTTTCCAAGAAGCCCACCGACGAGACCTCATCGATTTTGGGCGAGAACTGGATGGAGCCGAAGGCATCCATCTACTAGAAGGAGATCCGGGAACCGAGGTCTCACCGGCGGTGGGCATGAGGCCCGACGACTACTTCATTCGTAAGCGTCGCTACAGCTGCTTCTTCGGTACCGAGTTCGAGATTCTGCTCAAGGGGTTGAAGGCGAACACGCTGATCTTGATCGGTGGCCACACCGACGTGTGCGTTCATTACACGTTCGTGGACGGGCACCAGCATGACTACTTCATGCGGGTCGTGACCGACTGCGTCGCCGGTTCGAGCCAGGCCGCGCACGACGCGTCGCTCAACGCCATGGAGTATCTCCAAACCGGAGCTCGCCGCACTACTTCCGAGATCCTCCAAGCGTTCGATTCGTTCTCACCCAACTGATCGGACATGGTGAGGTCGGCATCCTAGGGTGAACCCGTGGAACGACTCTTGCGAGCACTCTCAATAGTGAACCTGGTGCTCTGCGTTTGGATGGTGTTGTCCGGGATCTTTCTGTTCTTCTTCTATCGGCCCACGGCGGCCGCGGCTTGGGAGGACATCTCGACGCTCGACTCGGACTTCACATTCGGGCTGGTCATCCAGACTTCGCATCGACTAGCGACGCCGGTCCTGCTCGTGACATTGACGGCCTGGGCCTTCATGTTGGCGGTCGCATCTGACTTCGGTCGGTCAAGTGTTCTCGCGGGGGCGGTGTTTGTCACCGTAGGTGCGGCCGTCACGGGGCTCATCCTTCCTTGGGATCAGCTGGCGTTGTGGTCGGTCACCGCAGGAACCAACATGAGGGGCTATTGGCCGATCATCGCCGACGATGAGATCCGGTTTGTGATGACCAACGGTGCTGTCACCTCTACCGACACCATCGTGCGGATACTGATACTCCATGTTGTGCTAGGCCTGGTGCTGACCTGCGTCGTCGCTTGGGTTAGGCGCAGATCGATGAAGGCACCGATCGATCAGCCGCTTAGCGGCGACCACCAAGTCATGGCGTGAGTGGATCCTCCGGCCAGGGGTGTTTGGGATAGCGGCCGCGGAGGTCGGCCCGAACCGCAGCGTAGGAGCCTCGCCAGAAACCGGGCAGATCGTTGGTGGTCTGCGCTGGTCTATTGGCGGGGGTGAGCAACTCGATCGTGACGGGCGTGTTGTTGGGTCCGAGGGCCGGGTGCGTGTCGAGACCGAAAAGCCATTGCAGCCGAACTGACCACACCGGCCGCCCCGACGAATAGTCGATGGGGATCTCCCGGTCCGCCGGTGTTGCAAGTGTCGAAGGAGCGCTTGATTCGAAACCCTGGCGTTGCTGCCAGTCGAGCAGGTTTAGGAGCCCCCGGCCTGCGGTAATGGCCGAGGGAGAGTTGGCCTTCCCCATGTCAACCCACTCATCAAGTCGGTCGAGGAGCGCGGTTTCGTCGACCACGGGCCACCCGTTCGGATCCTCGGTGTGCAGCCAACGCAGTCGGTGCAGAATGTCACGGCCTGTCTCGGTCCACCGCAGGCCATCGGTTCCGATTCGCCTGACCGCACCAAGCAACGCAGCCCGCACCGCTTGCTGGTCGGGAGCGGCGCTCGGTTCGGAGTGAAGGACGATTGCGCCCAACCTTGTTTCGATTGCGGCAACCACCTTCGAGGTCCGTTCATCCCACTCGACTATCTCCTTGGTCTGGATGTGGTCGGCGAGTTTTCCCAGGACCGTGCTCCTGTCGGTGGCGACCGCGGCCCGTACCCGGGTGTTGGGCGACTCCCCGTCGGCGGCCGCCACGATGATGAACGGCGCCGACGACATTGGATCGGTTTCGGGGATCTGTACCTCGGTTCCCGAAGCCAGAAGGAAGCGACCGGTCCGACCGGGTCGAGCCATGGCAACTCGGTCGGGCCATGCCAGCAGTAACGCCTCGGAGAACGTTCCGATCACCGACGGCGATCCTGATCGCTGAATCCGATCGCGTAGTTGTTTGGCGGTGTCACGGGCCTGGTTCAGCTCAGACGACGATGCCAGCTCCAGATCAACCGTGCCGAAGCGCACTCCCTGTTCCACCGCCGCCAAACGTCGGACCGCTTCGTCGAACACGTCCGAACCGGCACACGCCAACAGTGCCGCAGCGACCCGAGGGTGAGCGGGAATGCGTCCGGCCATAGCTCCAAGTGCGGTGAGAGCACCGTGGTCATCGACGATGCCAAGACTTGTGAGCGCAGCCCGCCCAAGGTGCAAGCGCCGAGTACCGGGATGGTCGAGCAGTCTTAGGTCAGAAGCTTCGGGATCTCCCCAACGGGCGAGCGCCAGGGCCAGCGGCAGCGGGTCCCCGGCCAGAATCTCAGGAGCAAAGGCATCGGCGAGGTGGCGTTCGTCTTCGGCGCTCCACATTCGGTGGCAGATGCCGGCCTCGATTCGACCCGCTCGGCCCCGCCGCTGATCGGCTCCGAAGCGTGGAACGAAGATGGTCTCCAGTGCTCCCAACCCGGATGCGGCATCGAATTGTGGCCTCCGAGCGAGGCCTCCGTCGACGACGATTGTGACGCCGGGAACCGTGATCGACGTTTCGGCTATCGCGGTCGCCACGATCACGCGGCGGGTGAATCCTCCGGCAAGCATGTCGCGCTGGCGATCGGCGGGGGTGCCGCCATCGAGGCCCAGTACTTCTACTCCGGTGAGGCTTCCCAATTGGCGGACCACACGGTGTACTTCACCTCGCCCGGGCACAAACACCAGCGCGTCACCAGCCCGCTCAGCTAGTGCCATCTGGGTTACGTGAGTAACCTCCTGGGCCCATCGCTGTCTGCTCGGCCGGTGGTGATACACCGTCTCGACGCCGAAGGTGCGGCCCTCCACTGCGATCGTCGGAGCGTTATCGAGGAGCGATGCGATCGGTTCCGCATCGATAGTGGCGGACATCACGACCACCGCCAAGTCGGGCCGTAGCAGCGACCGTGACTCCAAGGCCATCGCGAGGCCGAGGTCGGCATGAACGCTTCGTTCGTGAAACTCGTCGAAGATCACCGCGCCAACGCCCGGTAGTTCCGCATCTTCTAGCAGGCGGTTGGTGAGCACCGCCTCGGTCACGACTTCGATACGGCAGTGACCCGACACCTTCCGCTCGCCGCGGATCGTGAGACCAACCGAATCGCCCAACCGTTCGCCGAGCAGGGAGGCGAGACGGGTAGCGGTCGCTCGAGCGGCGAGGCGTCGCGGTTGCAGCAATACGACTCGTCCTTTGATCGCATTTGCGGTGATCAAGGGAACCAGCGATGACTTTCCTGCGCCTGGTTCGGCGGTGAGGACCAAGGTTCCGTGTTCGGTGAGAGCGGCGGTGATCGCATCGACCCGCTCC
Organism: uncultured Acidimicrobiales bacterium; assembly: GCA_938029215.1. Lineage (GTDB taxonomy): Bacteria > Actinomycetota > Acidimicrobiia > Acidimicrobiales > SZUA-35 > JABDIY01. The sequence continues at coordinate 35,308 of CALHFG010000089.1, forward strand.
TCGACGGGTAGCCCGGTTGGTGCCCAGTTGAACAAGAGTCGAATCGTACTTGCGCCCAGCCGACCCGCCCCGAATGGGGTCAGACCCCGCCCGACCCGAGGGGGTCAGACCCCGTTACTGCAGTTCGGTCAGGATCGAGACGGCTGCGTTGGCTAATACTTGGCAGCCGAGCGCGATGTCGTCCTCGTCGCTGTCTTCGGCAAAGTCATGGCTGATGCCGTTGATACTGGGGATGAACAACATGGCGCAGGGCAGATGATGGGAGAGAACCATCGAGTCGTGGCCCGCAGCGCTCGGCATCTCTACCCAGGCACCCGGGACAAGTGCGTCGGCGGCGGTCCCGATGTGGTCGCGCAACTCAGGAGCCATCAGCGTGGGGGTGATCTTCTCTCTCAATGGTGTGCCCGAAACGCTCACCGGACTTTCGCCGGTCATCGCCCGTGCCAGGTCCAAAGCGGCGTTCTGCATCGCTTCAAGGACGTTGTCGTCGGCATCGCGAAACTGGAGTGTGAGGGCTGCTGCGCCGGGAATAATGCTCTCGGCGCCGGGCTCAACGTCGACGACGCCAGTGGTCCACACGCTGGTTGGGCTCGCTACTGCCGCCATTTCTGACTGCAGCCGGTGTCCGAATTCGAACATTGCCACCGCAGCGTCCTGGCGGCGTTTCATCGGTGTGGTGCCGGCGTGGTTCTGCTGGCCGCTGAACTGGAACCGGATGCCGCGGATCCCTACGATCGAGGTAACAACACCGATACGGTTTCCCTGCTCTTCGAGGTAGGGGCCCTGCTCGATGTGCGCTTCCAGGTAGGCGCGGTGGCGATCAGGCTCAAACGATGCGGTAGGTCTCCCGCTGAGGCCGGCCCGTTCGATCGCCGAAGAGATCGATTCGCCCTCGGCATTGCATTCGGCCATGTCCGACTCTGTCAGTTCGCCGACGAACGACCGAGCGCCCAAGCAGCTGCTGTAGGTGCCCTCTTCGTCGGCCCAGGCCACTGCGTCGACGGCGAGGTGAGATGTCGCAGGGTCAGCCAGCAGCGCACGGGCGATCTCAAGGCCATAGATCACACCCATTGCCCCATCGAGCCAGCCACCTCGGGGCTGCGTGTCAGAGTGGGACCCGATAACAAGCGCGGGTCCGTCGTTAGGGGAGCGGCCTATCACGTTGCCTACCCCGTCGATCGATGCCTGTAGGCCAGCCGCCTCCATCCGTTGGCGTAGCCAGTTTCGGGCTTCGATGTCTTGATCGGAATAGGTTGGCCGAACCACCCCGGGGCCGGACCGGCCGAATTCGCGAAGCGCGTGGAGGTCCTGGAGCAGTCGTTCCGGATCGATCTCAACCATGAGTCGACGCTATTGGTTGGGCTACAGCTCGCGGTCGAAGAAGTCCAGAACCTGATGCAGCGCAGTGTGAGTCGGATGGCCGGCGACGTCGATGAGGTCTTCGGTCAGGACGCTGTGGGCGGTGCGCTTCACACCGATCGAACGGTCAGGGCTCTTGATCTCGACGGATATGAACTTGCTTCCTAGAGCCTTATGAAGCTCGGCAAACCGTTCGGCTGGAACGGCGGCGTCGCCGGTGAAGCGAAGC
>CALHFG010000090.1 GCA_938029215.1 uncultured Acidimicrobiales bacterium
CAATCAGATACCCGAAGCCGAGCGTCACTGCCGAGATCCCGAGGGGAATGAGGACCCCCACCTCAACGGCTCGAGCCAACCGTCCACCGGCGCCGACCGCTAGGGCTGCGATCGTTCCAACAACACCGGCGAGGAACGCTGAGGCGGCTGCGAACAGAACCGAGTTCACCAGGGCCCGAAGCGGACTGAGCGGCAGCACGTTCGGCCGCTCCGCCAGGGCCAAGTAGTGATCGATCCCAATGCTTCCGTCGATCATCAACGACCGCAGCAGTAACGCTCCCAACGGCGCAAGAAGAATGAGCAGGGTGAACAGTACGACGCCGACCACATATGCACTGCTGGCGCCCCACTGGACCGGCCGGCCAAGGTTGGCCGTTGTGTCAGAAGAGCCGGCATCAAGTCGATGCTGAAGCCGCTGGTTTGCGAAGGCCATCACGGCAACCGCGGCGATCTGGAGGATGGCGAGCAACCCGGCAGACCCAAAATCGTTGCGGGTGATGGCGTAGCGATAAATCTCGGTTTCGATCGTGGCGCGGCTCAGCCCGCCAAGAATCACGATCACTCCGAACGAAGTGAACGTGAAGAGAAAGACGATGGACGCCGCCGCTGCCACCGCAGGACGCAGCAGCGGGAGCGTCACCCGTCGGAACACTCGTGCCGGTGACGCTCCAAGGGCGGCCGCTGCCTCAAGCGTCCGCTCATCCAGGCGGGCCCAGTAGCCGCCAACCATACGAACCACGACCGAAACGTTGAAGACGACGTGGGCGACAAGTATCGCTACCAAAGACCCACTGATGCCGTCGACCTCGAGACCGAACCGAGCGAGCAGACCTTTCACCGCGACGGCTACAACGACCGTGGGCAGAACAAACGGAATGAGAACTGCCGCCAGAACTGCGGAGCGAAACCGAAATCGATAGGTGGCGACCACGTGAGCAAGCGGCAGCGCCAGAATCACGGTAAGCGCGGTGGAGAGGAGCGCCTGACCAAACGTGAACATGGCGATCCGGACGATGCTGTCGGTTGAGACCAGTACCTCGGACTGCGCGAACCGACGAACCATCACCACCGCGGGGTATGCGACGGTCAACGACAGAAAGAGCAGAACGGTGACGCCGAGAGCCACTGCACCCCGCCGGCCGATCAGGCGACCGAGAGGAGCAGTGGTGATAGTGGACATTGGTGGGTTTGTCCGGTTTAGCGGAACAGCTCCAGCCACTCTTGGGTCCATCGGGCCTGGTTGGCTGCGATGTCACTGGGTGGCAACGACAATGGCGTAGCGATCGGCGTTGTCCACTTGGCAAAGTCTTCCGGGATCGTCGCCTGGCTGTTTACCGGCTCCACGAACATGTTGAGCGGGATGTCGCTCTGCACAGCCGGCGACAGCAGGTAGTCGACCAGTTTCCCGGCAGCCTCGGGAACGTCGGTCCCGGCCAGAACTCCCGCGAACTCGATTTGAGCAAAGCAGGTGTCGGCCATGATCGTGCTGATCGTTGGATCGTCACTTTCGGCGAACAAACCTTCGAACACAGGAGAGGAGGCGTAGCTGTTGACGATGGCTTTTTCGCCGCCTTGACCTCCGCCCACGTATGCGGCCCATGCCTCGCTCCAACCGGGCGTGATCTCGACCCCGTTGTCCTTCAGGTCGGTCCAGTAGTCCTTCCATCCGTCTTCGCCGTACTGAGCGATGGTGGCGAAGAGGAACGCAAGACCCGGTGTCGACGACTCTGGATTCTGCGTCACGAAGGATCCGGCGAAATCGGGGAGCCGCAGATCGTCCATGGTCAGGGTGTCGGTCCCGTCGGGCAGGTTTTCGCCTCGGTAGTTCACACACACATACCCGGTGTCGATCGGTGTCAGCCGGTTGTCGCCATCCAACTTGAAACGATCTGGCACATCGTCGAGCCCTGCTGCTGTATGCGGTTGAAAGACGTCGGCGTCGAGCGCCCGTTGCATAAGCAAGTTGTCTACACCAAAGAGAACGTCCCCTACCGGGTCACCTGCGGTGGCGATGGCGCCGGCAACGATGGTTCCGGCATCGCCGGCGGCCACGAGTTCAACTTCGATACCTGTGTTGGCGGTGAAGGTCTCGAAGATCCCCTCCGACAGCACGAAGCTCTCGTGAGTCAGCAGCGTCACGGACTCGGCCGATTCAGGCGGCTGATCTTGTGCCGTAGTTGTGGAAGATTCGCTGGAAACGGACCCTCCTGAGGTGCACGCCACGGCGAGCACGCTCAACGAAACGAGAAACGAAACGGTCTTCATGTTGGTTCCCTTCGCCGGCATTACCCGGACAGGTTCAGTGGGTCGGCCCGTGTGGCCCTCTCAGCCTGCGACTCGCAAGCTCCCCGGTCAGATCATTCTACCGTCTGCGATGTAGAGATTTCGCATGTAGAAGTCGAGCCGCACAAGCTCTCCTTCAAAACGAACTTCTTGGTCCTCGGTCAGCGCGACATCCAGCGGAAAGTGCACGATGGCATCCACCGTGCTGGTGACCAACACTCCATTGCCACGAACGCCGATTTTCACAACCGCTCGCTGGCCGGTGCCATCGAAGACCGAGTCGTACCGAAACTCGCGGGTCCGCTCCAAGGTTCCCGTCCATTGCACGGTCATCCCGAAGTAGGTAGTCAGGAAGTAGTCCTCGGTCTCATAGGACTGGCGATGCGACGTGAAGAGATCGTCGATGACAGCCTGCTGTTCCAAGTTGAGCACCGGTTGAGCTGGCTCGACGGCGACCGGTTTTGTGGGTCGGGTCGGCGGCGCCGGGTGGGCGGCGGCCACCTCAGCCCAGCCGGCGAGTTCTTCGTCCTCGCCAATGGCAATAGCGTCGAGCGCCTTGGCTGCTTGGAAGCCGTCGCTCATTGCCATCAATGCCTCTGCTTCCAGGAGCTGGGTAAACGAATTCGGAACCTCTACTTCCAGGTGAGCGGCATTCACATCGTGCAGAGCGGTAACCGCTTCGCTCAGTAGACCTTCATCTTGGTACTGCAGCGCAAGGTCTACTTCGTTTGGGGCGCTCACCACCATTGCGATATCAATCAGACGCTGGACCGAGTGCACGATGCGTTCCGAGCTGGCTTCGACGCCACGAGTCTCCGCCGAAATGTGATTCTCGCTCAGCTGACCGAAGGAGAACGCGTCGAAAACAGTGAGCGCGGCCATCCGTCGCGCCGGGCTAAGGAACCGCTTGACCTGATCGGGATCCTCACCGCGCACGATGACCGCCTTGTCGAAGGCGGGGTCACCAACGACGATGTCCTGACCCTTCATTCCAATCAGCGCTTTCCAACCGCTGAGGAACGATTCCGGCTCCATCGAGACGCTCGGACCACCGGAGGGAAATCCGAGTTGGTAGCGGGTCCAGGAGCTACTGCTATCACCGTTGCCCCGCCGAAAGATCGAGACCGAGACCGAGATTCCTCGAACCGTGCCCGCCATTTCCCCGACCCCCCATGTGCCGCGGCGGTACTCAAGACCGAGCTGAGCTGCGGCCTCCTCCCAACTGCGAGCCTTCTGCTTCATCGAGTAGAAACTCCACGCGGGGAGCCCCACCACCAGGAGGAGGATCACGATCAACATCACGGCTTCACAGTAGGTCACGCTCGTTGAGAATCGAGTTGATGGGCAAGCACTCATAGGGCCTATCGCTCAAGTGCGACAACTACTAGGCTCGCGTTATGAGAACGCGTCTGGCGGCTATCGTTCCTCTTCTTCTGCTGGCATCGGTTGTGATTACAACCCCAGCGGGAGCGGAGACACTCACCATTGGCAACGCGCCGACCGTCGCAGAGATCGAAAACGCCGTCGACTACAAATACGAAGAAGACGCACCGATCCTGCGGCTCTACCAAGCATTTTTCAATCGAGCGCCTGACCTCTCCGGTGCCCGCTATTGGCTGGCGGTCCGCAGGACGAACTTCAACGAACTTGAGATCGCCGAGTTCATGTCGCAGGGTCAAGAATTCAAGAACCTCTACGACGGCACGACCGATGAAGTCTTTGTGGAGCGGGTCTACACCAACGTGCTCGGTCGCGAATTTGACCAGGCTGGCTACATCTACTGGCTCGACATTCTGAAGGGCACCAACGTCAGCGGCAACAACCCCGAACGCAAATCGACTGATCGCCCTGGCGTCGTGAACTTCATCACACAAAACCCCGAGTTCACCAATAGCTTTCCATTCGGCGCCCCCAACCCTGATCCCGGGGTCAACCTCAACGATCAACCCACCACCGGTTTTGTCAAGGAGATCTACGCCTCTACCAACCCAGGCGACAACTGTTTCTGGAACGCTCCAGCGGCCAACGCCACCGGCCTGTACGGCCTCGACCGCGGCCAAGCGCTCCAGGTGATAGCGGATCTTCGAACCGCCGAGACCGTCACGGTCGGCGACTGCGGAACCATGAAACCCATACGCAACGCCGACCTCGGGCTCATCGACAACATCGCCGGACCGGCCGACTGGGTGGTCGGTACGCAGGTACCGCCGGGGATCTATCAGTCACGAACCTCAGGAAAGTGTTCGTTCTCTCGAGCCGCCGACGCAAACCATGTCTTTACCGGAGCAGTCGACAACTCGTCTATCACCATCGATACGTTCCTGGACGCGGCCCACATTCTGGTTGAGGTCAAAGAGGGAGACGCCTTCTTCATCCTTCGCCACGACACGTGCGGATCGTTCGTGCCGGTCAACGTCGCGGAGCTGCCGGTGGAGCAGAACCCGGGCGATGGCATCTGGGCCGTCGGCCCACAGATGACGCCTGGAACGTGGGAAGCATCCGGCGCCGAGTTCTGTGTCTGGGTCCGCTCCAACGAGGTGAGCGGCACCGTTCTCGATGCACCGTTCATCGAGCAGGGAACAGCCACGCAGGTGACGGTCAATCCGGGCGAGTTCTTCAGCAGTAAGAACTGCGGCACGTGGACCCGAACGGGTTCAGTCGCTGATCTGGTTGAACTTCCGGGTGGATAGCGCCGCAAACACCACAATCATGCCGATCGACCAGGCGATCGAGATCGGAATGCTGTTTCCTGGGTCGTTGCCGTTGTAGAGCGCCCGAGCGGCGTTGGTTACTTGAGTGAACGGGTTCCAGTCGGCCGGACCTTGTAGCCAGCCGGGGAGTGTGTCGGTTGCGATGAATGCCGACGACACGAACGTCATGGGGAACATCCAAATGAACCCGGCGCTGTTGGCGGCCTCGACCGACGACACACTGAGGCCGATCAACGCTTGCACCCAGCTGAGTCCGTAGCTGAAGAACAGCAGCAATGCGGTGGCTCCTAGAGCTGCGGCCAGTGAACCTTCGAATCGAAAGCCGAGCAGGAGTGCGACGACCAGCATGGTGACGAAGGTGATCACGTTCCGGAGCAGATCTGAGATCGTGCGGCCTATGAGTACCGAAGACTGAGCGATCGGCAAGGACCGCAGCCGGTCGATAAATCCCTTTGAAAGATCTTCGGCGATTCCGATGCTGGTGAAGGCCGATCCGAACACAACAGTTTGCGCAAAGATGCCAGGCATTAAGTACTGGTCGTAGTTGTCGAATCCGGGAATCTCGATCTCTCCCCCGAAGACGAAGCTGAAGAGAAGCACGAACATCACCGGCTGAATGGTGGCGAAGATCAACAGCTCGATGTTGCGGGGGATGATCCGCAGATGGCGGCTCGCCTCGACGAACGCATCGCCGAGCGCCGAGCGCACGCCGGAACGCGATGGAGCAGTCGCGGGAGTCCTCACGCTGTATCTCGCTCCGCGGCGTGGCCCGTCAACTGCATGAACACATCGTCGAGCGTGGGTCGACGCACTTCGATCTCGGCGGCTTCGACCCCGATGTGGTCCAGTGCTCGGATGGCCTCGACCGCAATGCGGCGACCCGGCTCCACGTCACCCGATACCGCCAGACCGGACGCGTCGATCGTCAGATCACTCACGCCGAGCTCTCGAAGCACCACCACGGAGAGTTCAACGTCCACACGGGTATCGAAGTTGACCTGGAGGCGGTCGCGCCCGACCTGCGCTTTGAGCTCACTCGCCGAGCCATTCGCAACCACCGCGCCGCGATCGATCACCATGATGTGGTCGGCGAGTCGGTCGGCCTCATCGAGGTACTGCGTGGTCAGCAACACCGTCGTGCCTTCATCGGCCAGTTCTTCGATCACCTGCCACATCGCCAACCGGCTCCGCGGGTCGAGCCCGGTGGTGGGTTCGTCGAGAAAGAGCACCGACGGTCGAGCGATGAGGCTCATGGCGATGTCGAGTCGGCGGCGCATGCCGCCGGAGAAGTTCATCACGACCTTCGAAGCAACGTCGGTGAGGTTGAATCGGTCGAGCAGTTCGGTCGTGCGTTCTCGAACTTCGCGG
>CALHFG010000091.1 GCA_938029215.1 uncultured Acidimicrobiales bacterium
CTGTCATGGTGGAACCAACCAGGACTTCACTTTCGGTGCCACGGCGGTGAACATCCCATTCACGCCAGCGTCGCCCACTGGGGGAAGCCCAATCGCCATCCAGGGATCTCTAGGGTCCAACTCGGTATCGGGCAACGCCTATGCCAACAAGGACGCGGTCAATGTCTTTGTTGAAAGCGGCCTCGAAGTCAATGAGGACTTCACCATTCCCGGAATTGGCGTGACCGTTCCGGCTGGAACTCGGGTCTGCTCTTACTACATCCACTACACCGGAAACCTTGGATCCGGAAACGGTGCTGGACTCTCGAACGTGTCGGTGAGCTTCCCCGGTACCATCCTCGGCTTTGCCGAGTCCGATGGCGACCTCGACGCATCCGACGACTGGAACGGTCCGTCGACGGCCACGTTTGCAGGGGGTCGTGGAATGGAAAGCACCGAGCGGGCCACCGGCGTTGGCACCTCAACTATGACGTACTCGCAGCTCAATATCTGGCAGACCGGCAAGGATGACGCACGCGTCTTCGTGAGTTGCTAGGCCGCTACCCTGCTGCGGGTGAGTCGTACATTTATCATCTGTAAGCCCGACGCCGTAGAACGCGGTTACGTAGGGGAAATCCTCAACCGCTTCGAACGGAAGGGCCTCAAGCTAGTGGCCGGAGAGCTTCGTGTTCTCGATGCCGAGACGCTGGGCAAGCACTACGAAGAGCATGTCGGGAAAGGCTTCTACGATGATCTCGTCGGCTTCATGAGCCGCAGCCCGGCGTTCGTGGCCGTCCTCGAGGGCCCCGAAGATACCTACGCCATCGTCCGCACCATGATGGGCCCCACGAATCCCGCGGCAGCGCCTCCCGGGACGATTCGCGGTGACTTTGGTACCGAGATGACCGAGAACCTCGTCCACGGCAGCGATAGCAACGAATCAGCCGAGCGCGAGATCGGGATTTTCTTTCCCGGGCTGTAGTCGCCAAGTGGTGAGTTTCCGCCACCAAGAGTGAACCCTCAACCTCTGGTTGGGGTGAAATTTCGCGTGAAATTCTTGCCGAGCATCCACCACTGAAACCCCCATATTTCCTAGGGTTTGGACACCTGTTGGGGCCATACCTGTGGGGGTGTCAGTGGCCGGAAAGCGACTTCAATCCATGTTCAACGCGGTCGGTCAGCGTGATGTCGCGATCGACCTCGGGACAACCAACACTCTCATTTATGTTGAGGGTCAGGGCGTGTTGCTGAGCGAACCCTCGATGGTCGCTCGAGACAAGGCAACGAAGGAACCGATTGCGGTTGGATCCGAAGCCAAGTTCATGATGGGTCGCACGCCGGCCAACATCGAAGTCATTCGCCCGCTCTCCGACGGGGTCATCACCGAGTTCGAAGCGTGTGAGCAGATGCTGCGGTATTTTGTGGCAAAGGCCCTTCCTAATCGGCGAATGGGCAAGCCACGCATGGTTATCTGTGTTCCATCCGGTATCAGTGCCGTCGAGCATCGTTCGGTTCGCGATGCTGCCGAGTTCGCCGGGGCCCGAGATTCAGTGATCGTTGAGGAACCGGTAGCGGCGGCAATCGGAGCGGGCCTGCCGATCCACCACGCAGCTGGCAATCTGGTGATCGACATCGGTGGTGGCACCACCGAGGTCGCTGTACTCAGCCTGGGCGGCGTTGTGGCGTCGCGTTCGGAGAAGGTCGGCGGCCTGGCAATGGACGAGGCCATCATCGAGTACGCCAGCAAGGAGTACAACCTTGCCCTGGGCGAGCGCACCGCCGAGGAAATCAAAATCAAACTGGGTTCGGCATGCCCGATGCCCACCGAATTCGAAGCCGAGATCCGTGGCCGCGACCTGGTTACGGGGCTACCCAAGACCGTGGTAACCACCACCGCCGAGATCCGCGAAGCACTCAGCGAAACCGTCGCTGGCATCGTGGACGCTCTGAAGTTCACTCTCGATGCCACCCCGCCAGAATTGGCGGCAGATTGTATGGACCGGGGAATCACGCTGGTCGGTGGCGGGTCACTGCTCGCAGGAATGGATCGACGTCTCAACATCGAGACCGGCATGCCCATTCGCAAGGTGGCTGATCCCCTCGAGGTTGTTGTGGTGGGTTCGGCAAAGTTCCTTGCCTCCTACGACTCGCTGCAGGCGCTCGCTGCCGCGAAGAGCTAGCGCCTTTCCTCACGTGCGGCGCCCTCATCTTTCACCTCATGGCCCCAGCGATCGGCCAGCTCCGCGCCGGCTAGTCGTCCTGGTATTGCTCACCTGCGTCGCGTTGCTGATTCTCGACGGTCGCGGCTCGTCGGTGCTTTCAACCGGTCGTAGCGTCGCGGCCACGATCACTCGGCCCGTCACCAGTGCGGTCGTGTGGGCCACCTCGCCCATCGGCGCTGCCGTCGATGGCATGTCGGGCGATCTCGTCGACGTGCGCACCGAGAACGCCGAACTTCGGGCCGAGTTGGCGGAACTGCGCGGTCAGCTCGACCAGGCGGCAAACAACGAGGCCGAACTCAACGAACTCCGAACCGCCGCCGGTATATCGGTCGCAGACAGTCTTCCTACTGTCGTTGCCCGTGTGACCGCGGATCGAACCACGATTACCGACCGAACCTTGGAAATCGACCGTGGCAGCGCCGACGGCTTGCAGGTAGGTCAGCCGGTCGTGACCGGTGAGGGATTAGTGGGTCAGATCGTTTCAGTCGAGGAGCGGTCCGCACTGGTCCGCCCCTTGACCGACCCACGCGTGGTTGTCGGCGTCACCTCACCGGTCAGCGGCGCTGTTGGCGTGGCCCAAGGGAACGGAACCAACCGGCGCCTCGCCGTCAGTCTTGTCGAACGAGATCGGGAGGTCGTCCGAAGCGGTGCCAGCTTCATCACTTCTGGATTTGATCGAAGTGCGTTCCCGCCAGGCATCGCCATTGGAACCTTCCAGCTCGACGTCGACGGTGAGCTCACGCTCGTCCCCGCCGCAGACCTCGAGCGTCCCGGCTTTGTTTCGATAATCCTCACCGAGCCCGTGGGGGAGGGGTGACCCGATTCCAGATCGCCCGCGTAGCTGGCATTAGCTGGATCGTCGCCGCGATCCAGGTAGCTGGCATTGACCGGTTTTTGCTGTTTGGGGTCGCTCACCTTGTGCTTCCGCTGTTCCTGGCTGTCACCGTGGGATCTCGACTGCCACTCACGAACGCGGTCGTAGGGGGAGCTCTCATCGGGGGAACATGGGATCTGTTGGCAATCGATCTCTTCGGTCGATACGCCCTCGGCCTGGCGATCGCCGGTGGAGTAGCGAGCCTGGCTCTGTTCGGAAGGACCGCAGATTCCCGGCGAATGCGTTTGGTGCGACGATTCGTCGTCACTGTTGTCGCAGTGGTCGGGTTGGTCAGCGTTTCGGCGATCGCGGGCGAGACCTTACCTCCGTTCTCTTCGGAAACACTCGCCGGGGTCGCTCTGACATCGGCCTTCGGAGCCCTCGTGACTGGAACGGTGCTGCGGCGAATCGTCCTTCCCGGTCGAACGGTTTGGGACCCGGCGCCCGTTCGGTCAACCGGTTGGGTTGACCACCGAGCCGGTCTGTATTCGGTGCCGGTCCAAACGTCTGAGCGGGAAGCCGCGTGACCCTCGATCGACGCTTCCGAACTCTCGGCTGGCTCGCGGCCGGGCTGTTCTTTGTCTTGCTCGGGCGCGTCTGGTTTCTGCAGGTCATCTCCAGCCCGCAACTCACCGAAGTCGCCGCCGGTAATCGCACCCGCGAAGTTGTCAGCGAGTCACCACGTGGCCGGATCTTCGACAGTGCGGGCAACGTGGTTGCCGACCGCGCCGAATCGTTGGTAGTAACGCTCGACTGGAGCGGTCTGAGGCACCTCGATGAAGCCGAACGAGCCGAAACGCTCGTAGCGGCCGCCCACGAAATGAACACCGGCGGCGTCAAGATCAAGGCCGACCGACTGGAAGAGGTCTATCAGCGGGCCAAGACTCGATCGCTCCAACCGGTCATCGTGGCCGAAAACGTGTCGACCCAGCTTTGGGTCACCTTGCAAGAACGGTCCTTTCCCGGAGTCGTGGCGGAGCGACGCTCGCTTCGGGTGTATCCCTACGCCGAAGTTGGCGCCCACCTCATCGGCTACATCGGCAGAGTGCAGGACCAAGCCGAGGCGGATGCGCTCAATGAGGTCGATGACACCAAGCCCTATCAGCCGGGCGACGAGATCGGTCGCTCCGGAGTAGAGGCCGAATTCGATCGAGTGCTTCGCGGCACGCCTGAACGGCGGCTGGTTGAGGTCAACGCCCGAAACGAGGTGGTTCGAACCATCGAGATTCTGCAACCGGGTGAGCCCGGCTCGGATCTTCATCTCACGATCGACATCCACCTTCAGGCTGAAGCCGAGCGCAACCTCGTCTATCACTTGGAACTGGCCAAGCGACGGCCGCCCTGTGAAGACTGCCCGGATCATGCAGCGAACGCAGGATCGCTCGTCATAACCGACGTAAACGACGGTTCTCTGGTGGCCTCTGCGTCCTATCCGGCCTTCGTGCCAGGTGAGTTCTTGTTCGGGATGTCGCAGGCCCAGGCCGACTACCTCTTTCAGAACCCGAATCAGCCGTTCGTCAACCGACCTGTCGCTGGTCTCTACCCACCGGGCTCCACGTTCAAACCCTTCTCGGCCTACGCCGCCATCACGTCGGGCGTTCGCGCTGCCGACGACATTTGGTTGGATCAGGGCAGATACAAGCTGACCTCGTGTGAAGAAAACCCGGGTGGTGGTCGCTGCGTCTTCCAGAACGCGAAAGCGCAGATCCTCGGTGAGGTCGACCTCGTGGCGGCTATCTCCCGCTCATCGGACACCTACTTCTATTCACTGGGTGAGGAATTGTGGCTTGATACCAACAGCTTTGGGGTCACACCGTTGCAGGACAGCGCAGAGGAATTCGGTTTCGGCTCCGCCACCGGAATCCCACTGGGAACCGAGCGGGCCGGACGGGTGCCAACGCCGGACCGGCGCCGGGATGATCACGAGGAAAACCCCGAAGCGTTCCCCAACCGAGACTGGTTCGTTGGCGACAACGTCAACCTTGCGATTGGTCAGGGCGATCTTCTGGTAACCCCGCTGCAGCTCTCCAACGCATACGCCATGATCGCAACCAACGGGACCCGCTATGAAACTCGGCTCGTCAACTCAATCACCAACGGGGTGAGCGGTCGGGTGATGCAATCATTCGAGCCTTTGGTCACCGCCCAGATGTCGTTTGATCCGGTGGCGATGGGCGCGATTCGTGCGGGTCTCGAGGGGGCGACAATCGATGGAACCGCCAAGGGAGCCTTCGAGGGGTTCCCACTAGACATTGGCGTCGCAGGCAAGACCGGCACCGCTCAGGTCGCGGGTAAGGCGGACTATGCCCTCTTTGCGGGTTATGGGCCGGTCGCAAATCCTCGCTATTCGGTCGCTGTCATCATGGAACAGTCCGGCTTTGGCGGTCAGGCGGCCGCACCGGCGGCACGCGCGATGTTTGACTACATGCTCGCCGATGTTCCGGTGCCCGAACGTCAGCCGTTCTCCGAACTGGAACCGATTGTGCTGCCGCCCGAACTCGACGAGAACGGCAATCTGCTCAACGAGTTCGGTCAGCGGGTGGATGCGCTCGGCAACGTCCTCACTCCAGCTCAAATCGAGGCTGTCGATCGGGCTCAAGGCCTCCTGCCGCCCGTCCCGGTCGAGCAGGCCCCGACCACGCCTCCGCCAGACTCGCCACCGCCGGTCGAGGTCGGAGAGGTGGCGCCGGCGCCTACACCAACGGAGGACTCTCCATGATCGCCTCGCAATCCGCCGGAGCCCGCCGCCTTCGAAGTCAAGCGTCGGCACGATTCTTGACCTCGGTGCAACGGCTCGATCTGCCCTTTCTCCTGGCGATCGCCGGCCTGGTGACCGTCGGACTCGGAGCAATCGCCAGCACCACGAACGCGGTGAACGGTGACACCGGCTATCTGTTCCGCCAGTTGGCGTTCCTCACCATCGGGATCGGGTTGTTCTCAGTCCTCGCTCGAACCGATTACCGGACCCTTCGACCCCTCGTGCCGGTGGGCTTGGTCGGCACCATCCTGCTCCTGCTCGCCGTCTTGGGTCCGTTCGGAACCCGCGTGAACGGCACCAAGGGTTGGATTCGCATCGCGTCGTTCTCGATTCAGCCGGCCGAGTTCGCGAAGCTGGCGGTCATTGCATGCCTTGCCGCAATTTTGAGCCGGCCCAAGGGGCGTCTCAATGATCGGTTGCCCGACCCTGCCACCGATCCTCGGCGTCTGATGTCGGCCCTGGCCGTCCTGGGCGTCATCGTGATACTGGTCCTTGCCGAAGGTGAAACCGGTTCGGTGTTGGTGTACTGCATGGTGGCCATGGCGGTCTTCTTCATCGCGGGCGCACCGACTCGACTCTTGGGGCTACTTGTTGTCAGCGGGATTTTGGCGTTTGTGCTGGCGTTCAGCAGTGGACTCTTGGGTGACCATGTGGCCGATCGCTTCACCTCGTTCCTCGATGCAGAGGCCGATCCTCGGGGAGCGGGTTACAACCAGATCCAATCGGTGACCGCCATCGGCTCCGGAGGGTTGATTGGGCAGGGGGTCTTTAACGGCCCACAAACCCAATTCGGGTTCTTGCCGGAGAAGCAAACAGACTTCATCTTTGCGGCCGTTGGAGAAGAAACCGGTTTCCTCGGCGTCGTCATCGTGCTTGGCCTCTACGGACTGTTGCTGTGGCGGACCTTCGAAACAGCGAAGTCCACCACCGATCGATTCGGCCAGTTGCTCGCCATTGGCGTATTCGCCATGATTCTGGTGCAAGTCGTCCAGAACGTGGGCATGACCATTCGCGTGCTTCCGATCACTGGAATCCCGTTGCCGTTGGTCTCCTATGGGGGAAGTTCGTTGCTCACGACCCTGCTCGGACTGGGATTGGTGCAGAGCGTCCAACGACACCGGCCAGCACCGACGGTTTCTGCAGTTTCGGCGCCCATTGTGCTTTCGGACGAGTCTGACGCGGTTGGTGAGGAGGTACCTATCGAGGCACCCTTCGCTCGAAGGGCAGCGGTACCCTTAGGGACTGATGTCTGATACCCGCGTATCTACCGAGTCCACCGGTTCTGCCGGTCGGACCGTGTGGCCACAGCTCGAAGGGCTGCTTCATCGCGTTTCGAAACCGGCCCGATACATCGGCGGCGAACTGGGTGCGGCCTACAAGGCGATGGATGCCAGTCAGATCAACTGGCTTTTTGTGTACCCCGACACCTACGAGATCGGTCTTCCCAACCAGGGGTTGCAGATTCTCTATGAGATCATCAACGAGCGTTCCGACGGTCGCGCCGATCGCTCGTACGCTCCGTGGACCGACCTTGAAGCGCTCATGCGGTCAAACAACATCCCGCTGTTCAGCGTCGAGCACCACACACCCGCTGCAGACTTTGATGTGCTGGCCTTCAATCTTTCGGCCGAACTCACCTACACCAACCTGCTGAACTGTGTCGATCTCGCGGGCGTCCCGATTCGCACCGACCAGCGCACCATGGAACACCCGCTGGTGATGGCCGGCGGGCATTGCACCTACAACCCCGAGCCCCTCGCCGACTTCCTCGATGTCGTAGTGCTCGGCGATGGCGAAGAAGCCGTCGGCGAGATCACCGCGGTGATGTACGAGTTCAAGTGCAGCGGATCCACCGATCGAACCGGACTACTTCGCGAACTGTCGCACCTCGAAGGTGTCTACGTGCCTTCGATGTACATCGCGCACTACGACGGTCCACACCTCAAGGCCGTCGAGCCACGATTCAACGATGTACCCGAGGTTGTGCGGAAGCGGACCGTCGCCGACCTGGCCGATTGGCCCTACCCCAAGAACCAACTAGTTCCGCTGACCGAAGTTGTGCACGACCGGCTCAGTGTTGAAGTGTTCCGTGGATGCACCCGCGGCTGCCGCTTCTGCCAAGCAGGCATGATTACGCGTCCGGTGCGTGAACGACCCGCCGACCAGGTCCGAACCATGGTCAAGAAGGGTCTGGACCGCTCCGGCTACGACGAGGTCACCCTCACCTCACTGTCCACGGCCGACATGTCTGGAATCGACGGTGTCGTCAAAGACATCATGAACGATTCCGACTCGTCCGGTGCAGGCCCGTTGTCGGTTTCGCTCCCCAGCCTTCGCGTCGATGCCTTCGGTGTTGATATCGCCGCCGAGATCCAACGGGGTCGCCGAACCGGCCTCACCTTTGCGCCCGAAGCCGGAACATGGCGGATGCGTCAGATCATCAACAAGCTGATCAGCGAAGATGACCTCTATGAAGCGGTCGACGCGGCGTACAGCCAAGGCTGGAAGCGAATGAAGCTGTACTTCCTCACCGGCCTGCCCAGTGAGACCGATGAGGACACGTTGGGTATTGCCGAACTCGGCAAGAACTGCGTCGAGATTGGCAAGAAATACACTAAACGAGCATCGACCACGGTCTCGGTGGGCGGGTTTGTGCCCAAGCCCTTCACGCCGTTCCAATGGTTCGGTCAAAACACCGACATCGAGCTTCAGCGAAAGATCGGTCTTCTGCGCGACACCACTCGCAAGATGCGCGGCGTCGAATTGAAGTGGCATGACCCCAAGGCCACGTTGGCCGAAGGGATTACCGCTCGCGGCGATCGCAGACTCGGTCCTGTCATCGAAGAGGTATGGCGTCGAGGTGGCACGTTCCAAGAGTGGTCCGAGCACTTCGATCTAACGCTCTGGACCGAGGCCATGGCCAAACACGATCTCAGCATCGACTGGTACGTCTACCGTCATCGCAACGAGGACGAGGTGCTCCCGTGGGATCACCTGGATGCGGGACTCCACAAGGACTTCCTGTGGACCGACTGGATGGATGCTCTCGACGAGGTCGGACTTCCCGACTGTCGCTGGACTCCTTGTTATGACTGCGGTGCATGCACCGGCTACGGCATCGAACATGTCGTGGCCTCCGCAGTACCACCCGCCGGTGGCTCCCAAGGAACCAGCGGCCCACGCCAACTGGCGGTTGCCGGCGGTGCCGTTCCGGTTTCGATCGGTCGCGCACCAACCACGCAAGGCCTGCCTACGTGAAACTGCGGGTCAGATTCACCAAGAACGGCCGAATACGGTTTATCTCTCACCGTGACGTCGCTCGTGTTTTCGAGCGAGCGCTGCGAATCGGAGGCGCTTCTGTTGCGTACTCCGAGGGGTTTTCGCCCCGACCCAAGATCAGCTTTGGTCTCGCCCTCTCCGTAGGGTTTGAGTCCGATGCCGAATACCTCGATGTCGATCTGGCTGCTCCGGTCGATCTCGAGGCTTTTCCTGGCCGCCTCACCGAGTCATTGCCCGACGGCCTCGTCGTCGAGGCTGTGGCACCGATGCTGCCAGGAACGCAATCTCTCCAGCAGGCAATTGTCAGCTGTGATTGGAATCTCGAGATCATCGGTCTCGATGAAGCAGCACTGGCCCAGTCAGTTTCTGAGCTTCTGGATAGCGATGAGGTTCTCCTCCATCGAGATCGGAAGGGGAAACAGACCGTTGTCGATGTCCGCCCCGCAGTACTTTCACTCAAAGTCGTAGGGCCGACCGAAGACGGCGTCGGGCTTGCCGCCAGCTTGTCTACCGATCAGGTAACGATCCGACCCGACGAACTTGCGCCGCTTTTGGGCGAGAACGTTGAACTGGGACGAGCACGGCGGTTGCACCAATGGACGAATGTCGATGGCCTGCAGTTGGAACCTATAGCTGCCGCCACCGACCACGGAAGGAAACCACATGTCCGAGACATCGGACCAGACGAACTCGTTGCGGCCCAAGACGCCGCCACCGGTTAGCAAACCTGCGGTCAAGACCGCCGGAGAATCATCGAAAGGCAGCGGTTCTCGCTCCAAGGGCGGAAACGGAAACAAGGCAGACGGCAACAAAGGGCAGGACGCTTCGTCGTCCAAACCCAATGGCTCCCAGCAGTCGGGTGGAAATCAAAACGCACCCGGTGAAGGCACTTCCAAGTCGGCCAAACGTCGGCGCCGTCGTCGCCGCTCAAAGAAGCCAGCCAACAACAATCCTGTTGAGGCGATCGTTGGCGACGCAATCGAACTGGATGAGGCACAGCTAAAGGCCCGCCGCGGTCAATCGCGTAACGGCGAACCAGTAGGCCGGTATTCCATGATCGTGTCCAAGCGGCCCGACGGCGCCCATATCGCGATTCTCGAGGGACGAAACCTCATCGAGTACTACGTCTCGCGGCCCAACGACGACGAGATGCAGATTCACGGGAACATCTACCTGGGTCGGGTAAAGAACATTCTGCCCGGCATGGAAGCCGCCTTCGTAGACATCGGAACCCCCAAGAACGCCGTGATCTATCGCGGCGATGTCGCCATCGGTTCTGAAGACACCGATGCCAAGCCAGTGCGTCGCAAGGACAAACCCAAGATTGAGGACGCGCTGCACAACGGGCAGCAGGTGATTTGCCAGGTCATCAAGAACCCGATAGCCCACAAGGGTGCGCGCCTCACCACCGAAGTTTCGCTTCCGGGCCGCTTCGTGGTGCTCGTGCCCAACAGCAAGACCATCGGTATCTCCAAGCGTCTCCCAGATAAAGAGCGCAAACGCTTACGCTCGATTCTCGACAAGGTTCGCCCCGCTGAACACGGAGTCATCGTGCGGACCGCAGCCGAGAACGTCACGGCCGGCGAGATCGAGCGAGATCTCGTCGCTCTTGCCCAACAGTGGAAAGAGATCGAGGCGCTCGCCAAGCGATCCAACCGGGCCACCAAGCTCTACCAAGAACCCGATCTGTCCACGCGTGTCATTCGGGAAGAGTTCAACAAGGAATACCGCTCGGTCCTCATCGATGATCGCGCCATGTTCGACGACATGAGCGAATATGTGGCGGCCATCACGCCGGCGTTGGCCGAGCGTGTCAAGCTCTACGACACCGAGGTCGAATCGCTTCCGCTGTTCGAGCGGTATCACATCCACGAACAGCTTCATAAGGCACTGGATCGAATGGTATGGCTGCCCTCGGGTGGTTCTCTGGTCATCGAGAGCACCGAAGCGCTCTGGGTGATCGATGTGAACACGGGCAAGAACGTTGGTTCTTCCTCGCTGGAAGAAACGGTCTTCCACAACAACATGGAGGCCGCGGTCGAGATCGCTCGTCAGGTGCGGTTGCGAGACATGGGCGGAATCATCGTGATCGACTTCGTCGATATGGAAGACAAGAAGAACCGCGACGCGGTGACCAAGACCTTCCGTGAGGCCCTTCGGCGCGACAAGACCCGTACACAGGTGTTCGACATTTCCGAACTGGGCCTTGCACAGATGACTCGCAAGCGAATCGGTGAAGGGCTCGTTGAGTCACTGAGCTCCAAGTGCCCCCAGTGTGAGGGTCGCGGTCTTCTGATCGATGAGAAGGCCACCGCGAAATAGTTGCGCGGCACTTCGCCGGGCTGCCTCCCATAGTATGCGAGCAGCCTTGCTGGCGCGGCGGCAGCCTCACGCGGTTGTCTGTCACGGGGGAGTGAATTCAGGGAGGTAGCGCTATGCTCATGGGTCTTATGTACGCAGTAATCGCCACCGGAGGCAAGCAATACCGAGTGACCGAGGGCCAGAAGCTGGCCGTCGAGCGTCTTGGTGAGCCCGGCACCGACGTTGACCTCCGCCCCGTGCTGGTGGTCGATGGATCCACCGTCCTCGCTACCCCGGATCAGCTGGCCAACGCCAGCGTGACCGCCACTGTTGTGGACGAGTTCCGAGGCAAGAAAATCGACGGTTTCACGTACAAGAACAAGACCAATCAGCGTCGCCGTTACGGCCATCGCCAGACCCTCGCAACCATCGAGATCAAGAAGATCAAGGGAGCCTGATATGTCAAAGACCAAAGGTGGCGGTTCAACTAGGAACGGCCGCGATTCAAACGCCCAGCGTCTCGGAGTGAAGGCCTATGACGGTCAACTCATTCCATCCGGTTCGATCATCGTTCGTCAGCGTGGATCTAAATTCCACCCCGGCGTCAACGTCATGAAGGGTGGCGACGACACGCTGTTCGCTACCGCCGAAGGCACCGTGAAGTTCGGCTTCCGAAAGGGCCGTCGCCTCGTCGACGTCGTCACTTCAGAGCAGTAGAACTCTCCGATCTGTCCAAAAGCGGCCTGCGGGCCGCTTTTGGGCGTTTTGGACCACTTTTGGGTGAATTCCCTAGTTCATCAAGTCGAGGGGTGCACCGACCGATAGAAGGTCTATGCACGGCGCGCCCAGCGAGGGCTCACACCAAAGAAGGACAGAGCGAGGGACGACCCTGACTGAGGCCGCGTTCGTTACGCTGCCATTCTTTTTGATCATTTTCGGGATTCTCGAGATGGGATTCCTGTTCCGGAACTACCTGACGATCAGTAACACCGCGGCCGAGGCCGGTCGTGCTGCGTCGGTCTACGGAAGCAACGTAGACGCCGACTTCCAGATCCTACGTGCAGCTGAGCACGGCGTGGCCGCTATGGGCGTCGAGCAGCTTGACTACCTTGTGGTTTGGCGAGCCACCGGCCCTGACGACCAAGTTCCCGACGCGTGCCGGCCCGACCAAGGTGGCTCCACACGATTCCATCCCGACCGTGGCCGCTCGATTGATCCCGCCGACGACGAGCCCGTTGGCTCTGGTGAAACCAATCGCGAGTGCAACATCTATCTGCCCGGCGACTTCAGCCTCAATTACCTAGACCCGGCGAACCCAGGAACCAAGACCACCCACTTCGGCTGTGAAAACGATCCCGACAACGTCGACTGGGGATGGTGCCCGCTCGTTCGCGAGGACGCGGTGAACGCGAACGGAAACACAGGTCCCGATTTTGTGGGCATTTACGTTCAGATGAATCACGTGTACCTGACGGGGTTCATTCAATCGGAGTCAACGTTGTCGTCGCAAAAGATCGTTCGAATTGAACCGGAGGCCAACTAGTGACTTCCCTGTTCCGTCGCAAAGAACAAGAGCGCGGCAGTGTCCTTGTTGAGCTCACCATGGTGCTCCTGCCCCTGATGCTCATCGTCATGGGCATGGTGGAGATCGGTGGAGCTTGGCGCGATAAATCGACCGCCATTCAAGCGTCCCGCCAGGCAGCTCGAGTCTCGGTGTCTGCGAACACCGCAACGACTGACTCAGTCGACCGCGATGCGCTTCGGGCACTGCTGGCGAGCTTCCCCTCGGGCGCCTCTGGCGGCTCAACGATCACGGTCCGAAAAGTAATAATCTTCGATGCCTCCGGCACTCCCGCGGCGGCTGCCGCAAACCGTGATGCGTGCATGAACATTGGCGAACTGGGTGTCGCCGACAAGGACCTGCCGACTGGTGCAACCAACGGTGGCAGCAACTGCAACGTATACCTTGCGGGAAACAACGGAACCGGAACGGACAATCGAGCCTCGCTCGATCTGGTCGAGATCAACGGTCCGACTCCCGCCGACCCGGCACTCACCGATTGGTTCAACGGCGGTGGTAGCGATTGGGATGCGACGTTCCCCGGCGCAACCCGAAACAATACGGCTGGCAGCTCGGGATACGTCGGTGTATACGTTGAAGCTTTCCGCCCATGGATCACCGGATTCTTCCCCGGCGATGGAATCATCGTTAGCGGCGAGACGATCATGAGGATCGAACCTCCTCCCCTATAGATTCGAAAGCCCCTCAGCGGTCCGAGCTTGAGCTCGTTACCCTTGATGAGCTATGTCGAACTTCGTTGACGAAACGAATATCTGTGCCCGCGGTGGAGACGGCGGAGCTGGATGTGTTTCGTTTCGTCGCGAAGCCCATGTTCCACTCGGCGGACCCAACGGCGGAGATGGTGGAAGCGGAGGGTCGGTCTGGCTCGAAGCCGATTCCAATGTGGCGTCGTTACTGGCGTTCCGAGATCATCCTCACCGAATAGCCAACAGTGGCACCCACGGCCAAGGCAGCGGGAAGCATGGAAAGACCGCTCCAGACCTCATCGTCAAGGTGCCCGAAGGGACCATCGTCCGCGATCACGGCAACGGCGAGATCTTGGTCGAGCTCAACCGGGCCGGCGACCGCTGGCTCGCGTCGCCCGGCGGGCAGGGCGGCAAAGGCAACGCTCGATTCCTCAGCAATAAGCGTCGGGCCCCAGCGTTTGCTGAGCAGGGGGAGAAGGTCCATGAGCAGTGGTTCCGGCTCGAGCTTCGGCTGTTTGCCGACGTCGCCCTGGTCGGGTTTCCCAACGCTGGGAAGAGCACGCTCATCTCCCGCGTCTCTGCCGCCAAACCAAAGATTGCTGACTACCCGTTCACGACTCTCGTCCCCAACCTTGGTGTTGTTCGAGTAGACGACGCGAACGAGTTCGTGATGGCCGACATCCCAGGACTGATCGAGGGTGCAAGCGAGGGAACGGGCCTGGGCTTGCAGTTCCTTCGGCATGTCGAGCGAGCCCGCGTCCTCCTCTTTCTTTTGGATCTCACTGCGGTGGATGGCCAACCGCCAGCCGAGCAGCTCCGGATCTTGCGGCATGAGCTGGGGGAGTACAAACCCGACCTTCTGGAACGACCCTACGTGGTGGTTGGTTCCAAGGCCGACGTTCTCCGTCCTGAAGATTGGGACGTCGACGTCGACTTCGCCATCTCTTCGGTCACCGGCGAGAACCTCCGACCGCTCCTTTGGCGTCTGAACGAATTGGTGCAGGACACCGAAGAATCAGAGGACGACTACGACGAGTTCATCATTCATCGCCCGATGACCGATGCGGTGACGGTGGTGAGAGAAGACGACGGTGCCTATCGAGTGTTTGGGCGAGAGGCGGAACGGGCGGTGGCTCTGTCGGATCTCACCAACTGGGACGCCATCAACTACGCCCAAGGAAAGCTCGACAAGCTAGGTGTTAACCGGGCGTTGCGACGGGCCGGGATCAGGGATGGAAACGAGGTCCGCATCGGCGACTTCGCGTTCGACTACCAAGAAGATCAATGACTTCGACCAACGCCGTTGCCGATGATCGACCGGATGGTTCCAAGACCGTCGTAGCCAAGATCGGATCATCCTCGGTCACCAAGCCCGACGGTTCCATCAATCAAGAAGCGGTGCAGAAGCTGTGCTCCGACATCGCAACGTTGAGGGGCCAAGGTCATCGGGCTGTCATCGTCACCAGCGGCGCGATCGCCGCAGGTATGCCGCCGCTGGGGCTGGGCCCTGCACGGCCCGCCCGCCGAGAACTGCTTCGAGCGGCCGCCGCCGTCGGGCAAATTGGATTGTTTCGAGCCTTCGAAGAGGCCCTGAGCGGTCACGGACTACTAGCCGGGCAGGTGCTGTTGGCGCCAACCGATCTGATGGAGCGCCATCGGTACCTGGGCAGCAGAGAAACGCTCACGGCTCTGCTCGAGCTGGGTGTGGTTCCGGTGGTCAATGAGAACGATGCCATCGCCGACGACGAAATCAAGTTCGGTGATAATGATCGACTCTCCGCACTTGTTGCCAACCTGGTCGAGGCCGACACGTTGGTTCTGCTCACCGATACACCGGGTGTCTTCACCGCCGACCCGCGGCAACACGACGATGCCACGCTGATTGAAGAGATCGCAGAGATCGATGCGGCGGTGGAGAAGTTGGCCGGAGGCACCGGTTCGCTGGTGGGCACAGGCGGCATGGCTTCGAAGTTGGCTGCGGCCAAGATGGCGACGTGGAGCGGAGTAACCACTGTTATTGGTGGAGCTGACCGCGAAAGGCTGGTGGTCGACGCCGCCGCCGGTAGGTCCGGCATCGGTACCAGGTTCCCCGCTCGTGCTCAACGTATGACCGCCCGGAAGGTTTGGATTGCGTTCGCCTTACCCGCGGTCGGGCAGATTTCGGTCGACGCTGGCGCTCGTCGAGCCTTGGAAGAGCGCGGGCGATCATTGCTGGCTGCTGGCGTCGTTAGCGCAACGGGGCCGTTTGCGATCGACGACCCAGTCGATATCGCTGACGAGGACGGAACAGTCTTTGCCAAGGGTCTTGCATCTTGGTCCTCGGATGTCGTTTCGGCCAACGCTGGTCGCCGCACCGCAGAGACACCGGATGGGTTGGCTGATGCGGTCGTGCATCGCGATCGGATGGTTCTTCTCCCCGCAACTACTGGGTGAGAGACCTCTCAGGGTCAAATGGGGGGACAGTCAGGGTTGGTGGACGGGCGAGACGCGTGCTTTTCCTACTACGCTCCAAGTCATGATCAAGCTTTTCAAGCGCATGTGGTCTTACCTGACTGCACGCGGCAACGCAGCATTCAACGAAGCAGCTGACCCCAAGGTTCAGCTTGAGCAGGCCATTCAGGAGGCCCAGGAGCAGCATCGCCGCCTGAAGGAACAGGCCGCCAACGTCATCGCCAACCAGAAGCAGACCGAGATTCGTCTCAACCGCACCATGGAAGAGTACGAAAAGGTGTCGAAGAACGCCCGCCAGGCCATCTTGATGGCCGACGATGCGTCGAAGCGTGGTGACGAGGCCAAGCTGACCGAGTACACCAACGCCGCCGAGGCCTTCGCCAATCGAATGATTGCGTTGGAGACCGAAGTCGAGGACCTCAAGTCGCTCCATCTTCAGGCGTCACAGGCGGCTGATCAGGCCAAGTCTGCAGTGAATCAGAACAGCAATGCGCTGCAAAAGAAGTTGGGCGAGCGTCAGAAGCTCCTCAGCCAGCTCGACCAGGCCAAGATGCAGGAGCAGCTCAACAAGGCCATGTCGTCGCTCTCGGAGACCGTGGGCGATGAAGTTCCCAGCTTTGATGAGGTCCGCGACAAGGTCGAGGCTCGGTATGCCAAGGCCAAGGGAGCTTCGGAGCTCAACGCCTCATCGGTCGAGGGTCGCATGCTCGAGGTCGAGCAGGCTGCCATGAACGTTGAAGCGCAGAGCCGCCTCAACGAGCTGCGAGCTCAACTCGGTATCGACACCGGGTCCACCGCTGCCGAAGCGGTTACCGAGACCGTCGCAGCCGAAGGCGAAGTCGCCGAAGGCTAACGCAGAAGGCTTGAAGGAAGAGGCTGGGCCGTGGGGCCCAGCCTCTTTGCGTTTTCAGTTGCGGTAGAGGTCCGAACGTGTGGTTGCCGTCGCGCTAGCGAGGCAGCTTGAGTGGTTTCGAAGGCTGTTTGAGCGGAGCGAGGCTGGAGCGAGCCCCGGCTGAGTCGGTGAACAGATCCGTAGCGGGGCCGTTGAGTACGAGCGCGTTCTCCACGTTGCGGCTAGGGCCGAGCGGAAGCAGTGGTATAAGGCCCGAGACCGCAGAAGGTCAGCGTTGCCATGTAGGCCGTCAGCGCGAGAGGGCCGAGGAGGATCAGCGGTAACGGCGAGGGCAGGTCCGACAGGTACAAGCGCACGATCAAGGTCACCAGGCCAACAACTGCGGCTCCGGCGGCCACGCTGATCACAATGCCGGATTCGATCGAGGCGTCTGTCGCCCGCTTGAGGCGTCGACGGAGAAGCATGAACTCTGTCCACGATGCAACCGCAGAAGCCAATCCGAGGCCCACTGGACCGAGCGGTACATACCCTGCCCTGCGAGCTCCTTCTTCTCGGACATCGCTGGGCAGCGGTTCCCATGCTGGCGTGTGGGGGAAGCCGTCGAGCTCGATGAGATCGAACCGGCCAGCCTCAACGGTGATGCCATCGATCGTGGCGGCCGGGTCAGCGGTTGCTGATGGGGCGTCTTCTGCTTGCACGGCTAGGTGGTCGAGCTGAATGATGAGAACGAAACCCACGACCGCCACGATGGCCAAGCGGACCAGCGAGATCCGGGCCGGTCCTTTGACATCGCCCATCGCAAACAAGGCGTTTTGCGTGACCCGGGCCTGCATGGCAGCGGGAAGACCAAGAGCAAAGGCAGAAAGTGTGAGTGCGGTCACGGTCAGACCGCCGTCGGTAAGCGATTCGAACGAGACGAGGCGACTTAGCCAGCCATAGAGCCCGTCAACCACCATGGGAGCGCCGATGATCAGAATCGGAGCGACGAGGCCTGTAGGGAGGAGTACCCGGCGGACGCCGATTCGGATTCGGCGGGCGATGGCGGAGTCGTTTCCCTCGGATCGTGAAATCTCGGTGAGTTCCGCGGTGGCCACGCTGAACCCGAAGACTCCGATGCTGATGAGGTACAGCGGAGCCACCATTCCTAGCGTTGCCAGGGCGCCGACTGCGAGAAATGAGGCGAGGGCGAGATCGAGGAAGCTCGAGAGCTGCACCACGCCGCGTGCGGTGAGCGCCGGCACGAAGCGTTTGAACACCTCAGCAACGTTCTCATCGCGTGCCAGGGAAGGCCGAAACTGATGGATGAGTCGTCGCACGGCTGGCAGCTGGATGCCGAGCTGGAGAGCGGCCCCAACCACGGTGGCCGCTGCGAGCCAGCGCCGGGCTGATGGCGAGATTTCGGTCAATCCGGTTTCGCCGGGAAACACCATGATCCCGATGAGTACGACGATCTGGGCCGCGCTCCACAGAGCAGCGGCCGCGTAGGGAAGAAAGTACTGTCGGTGACTGTTGAGGATGCCCAGACACAGGGCGGCCAGAACCAGTAGTCCTGCGCCGGCTGCGGTAATGCGGGTGAGTTCGATCGCCCACTCGTACCGCAAGCCTGACCAGCGACCGAGCGTGAACAGCCACACGAGCGGACGGGCCAGCAGGATCGCCAGAACGACGAGCAGGCCGACGAGCGCCATCAGATGGCCGAGAATGCTCCCGGCCAGTCGTTGACTCTCTTCCTTCTTCTCGTCTTCGACCAGCCCGGCAAAGACTGGGACAAAGCTGGCCGAGATAGCGCCTTCTCCAAGCAGATTCTGGATCATGTTCGGGATGCGCATCGCGGCCCGAAAGGCATCGGCGGTGACAGAACGCCCCAGAATCGCTCCGAGCAGGATTTCTCTAACGAGCCCAACAACCCGGCTCGACATGATCCCGGCGGCCACGTTTCTTGAGCCGCCTACAGGGGTCGTGTCGTTGTCAGCCTCGGGGTCAGGTGCGAAGAAGTCGACCTGCGTCTCGGTATTCGTCCCTCGATCGTTCACGAGACCAGTGAGTCGTGACCCGCTTCTGGGGGCGGAGGAAGATCCTCGGGGGTCAGCAGCATCAGCTGGTCGTCGGTCGGGTCGGTGACGTCGACGAGGCGGGTGGCGTGCCGCGCCACCATTGCCTCAAAGAGGTTGCGCGCAAGGCGGCCGTTTCCAAATCCTTGGCCTCGCTGGTGTTTGCCGAACCACTGGATGCACGCCTCGCGGGCTTCGGGGGAGAGGTTGTATTTCCCCTTGCCCGAGATCAGCTCGAAGATGGCCACCAACTCTTCGTCGTCGTAGTCCGGGAACAGGATCGTCTTAGGGAACCGGCTGGAAAAGCCCGGGTTGGCGCTGACCAGTTCGGCCATTTCCTTTGGGTAGCCGGCAAGGATGACGACCATGGAGTCGCGGCGATCCTCGACGTTCTTCACGATTGCGTCGATCGCCTCACGCCCGAAGTCCTTCTCGCCGCCACGGATCAGGCTGTACGCCTCGTCGACGAGCAGCACGCCGCCGTCGGCCTTTTCAAAAACCTCGGAAACCTTCACTGCGGTCTGGCCGACGTAACCGGCGACGAGGCCGCTGCGGTCGACCTCGGTGAGGTGGCCGCGTTCGACGACATCCAAGCTGCGGTAGATCCGGGCCAGTAGCCGTGCCACCGTGGTTTTGCCGGTACCGGGGTTACCGCTGAACACGAGGTGCTTGGTGCTGTCGATCACCGGGAGCTCGCGATCGGCTCTCATCTTCTGCACTCGCAGCATCGCTGATAGCAGCCGGACTTCTTCCTTCACGGCATCGAGGCCGATCAGTTGGTCGAGTTCGGCGAGAACATCTTCCAATGGTTCTTTCGGAAGGGGCTCGGGGAGCTCTTCGGCCTCGGCCTTTGCTTCGGCCGAAGCGGCCGGCCCACCGGTGGCGGATGCGGTCGCTCCCGCATCGGGCATGTTCTCCCTCAGGAGCCGTTGGTAGGCCACGATCGCCTTGAGCTCGGCGTCGGACGGAAAACGATCGAGCGAGCCCACCATGTGGGCCAGTTTCATCGCCTCGTCGTAGTAGGTCTGAGCTAGTTGCGTGCCCCGCATCCTGTCGACTCCAGCCAGCAGCTCGAACATCTCGCTGGGCTCTACGAGCCACTCTTTTCGGCCCTTCAGTGCACCCTCGCTACGGATCTCTGCTGGCGTTGTGGTCGGCGGAATCATGTCGAACTGGCTAAAGGTGGAGATCAACGGCCACAGTTCGTCGTCGCTCAATCGGCTGTCGGCGTCCATGATTGCGGTCGCCAAGTTGTAGGCCTCGATGGGAACGTTGCGGTCCAGGACTTCGAGGTCCATCTTCGTTCCGGCAGCCGCCATTCGCATGGCACCACCGACCCGTTCCACAAACTGATCAACCGCATTGGTCAGGCCCTTGTCCACCTGGCCAGAGTAGTTCAGCCGCCCGCTCCGGGCAGGTCCTTCGGCTCAGCGCCACCCAGCCGAACCGCTGTTCCGTGTCGCTGTGATTCGGCCTGGGCATGATTGAGGTTCTGGCCGAGGTCATCGACTCGAAGGTTGATCGTTTCGATCGGACGCACCCCGGCATCCGACATGCCGAGAAACCGCCATTTCACTGCATGTTTCTTGCGGACCTGGTGAGGCTGGAAATGGTCGAACTCGCGTGCGGTGATCGGCTCGCCTCGAATGAGATCCCCGGACTCCAGCGCGGCACTCACTAGGGCTTCACCTCGTACCGAACGTACGACGATGCCGTTGAACCCCTCGTCCTCGCCCGTTGGGCCGCCACCGGGCCACACGTCGGCTGAGGCGATGTCGGCGGCTTCACCAAGGGCATCAGGGCAAAGCTTGCAGCGCGTCTCGAGATCCCAGCTGGACTCGTCGGCCCACAGCTCCTGGTAGGTCGTGGAGAACCTGTCGCCATCGGTCGTCTCTAAAACCGTGGGACCCGGATTGCCGTACCCGCGATATCGGAAGGTGCGGAGCCGGTCTTCGGAAAACCCCGACTCTTCAAGGAGCAGCCGTGACTTGGAAAGTTTGGATTGTCCGCCGCACACCATGGCGAGTCGGGCGACACACAACTGGTCGACTCGTGGGTCGCGGGCGGCGAGTCGATGCACTGCGCCGAGATCGCAGGGTTTGGCAATTACCGCAAAGCGTTGTCCGCGGTCGAGGGCCTCATGTAGTCGGTCCAGCGGTGAGGTCGGCCCGTAACGTGAGCCGGTGTTGTCCAGCACCGACTCGGGCGTTTCGGACAACACGGTGCGGGTCCGCATCGGTCGGTTCGGATCGGCACCAACGTGCAGCACGAAGTCCACGGTGTCGGTTCGCAACAGATGGATGCCAAGTGCGGTGAGCACCCCGCCGGTCGCGGCCCTAAATCGGATGTCAGGGTCGCCGGCCCAAGCATGGGTCATGGTTCCGTGGGCACCCCATATAGGATCGGTTGTGAACGTCGGATCGACCCTCGCCTCCGCCACGATGCCGGGGCAGGCGGCCTCCAACAAGGCGGCTTCCTCCTCAGTGAAGTCGTTCGTAGTTGACGGGCGAAGGGACCCCTTAGCGGTCATCGTCATCGTGACTCGACCTTCGGTCACCGATTCACAGAGGCCACACCCGATGCACAGGTCATTCGCAACGATGTCCGCGACGCTAGAAGCCACCGCTAACTTTCTCTGTCGACATGGCGACGTTCATGTTCGGATCACTCCCGGGTCGGGCCCGACTCTACCGGCATGTCAGTGGCCGCTCAATCAGTTCGATTGGCTGGGAATTCCTTCGGAGAAGCCGTTGCGCTGCCGGTATGGTTATCGCCATATGAGCGAGAGATTCCAGTCCGTTGAAGCTGTTCGGGAAGGGCTGAAGTCGGTCGACTATCTGGCTGATGATGCGATCGCCGGTGTGGCGTTTCTCGCTGATCGCCTCGACAAGCCCGTACTGATCGAGGGGCCAGCCGGCACCGGAAAGACCCAGCTGGCAAAGTCGGTCGCCGAAATGATCGGTGCCCGGCTCATTCGTCTCCAGTGCTATGAAGGAATCGACGAGTCCAAGGCGCTGTATGAATGGAACTACAAGAAGCAGTTGCTCCGCATTCAGACCGAGGACGAAGGTTCGGACTGGGACGATGTGCAAGGCGACATCTTCTCCGATGAGTTCCTACTCACCCGTCCGTTGCTGGAGGCTATTCGAGCCGACGAGCCGGTCGTGCTACTGATCGATGAAGTCGACCGGGTCGAGGTCGAGACCGAGGCTCTTCTTCTCGAGCTGCTTTCGGACTATCAGGTCTCCATTCCTGAGCTCGGCACTATCACGGCCAAGCAGATTCCATTGGTCTTCCTGACGTCGAACAACACCCGAGAGTTGTCGGAGGCACTGAAGCGTCGCTGTTTGTTCCTTCATCTCGACTACCCCACGATGGAGCGGGAGAAGGAAATCGTTCTCACCAAGATCCCCGACATCAACGAGAACCTGGCCGATCAGGTGGCCCGTATTGTGCGAAGCATCCGAAACATGGAGCTCAAGAAGCACCCAAGCGTCTCCGAGACCATCGACTGGGCCAAGACCCTGATTCTGCTCGGTCGCGATTCGGTAACCGAAGAAGACGCCAAGGAAACTGTCAACATTCTCCTGAAGTACCAGAGCGACATCGAAAAAGCGCTCAAGGACTTCAGCACCAACTCTGCTGTTCACTTCAGCTAGGACTCCATGACCGACCTCGACGACAGTTCCCAAGCCCACGAATCGTCGCCGCTCTTCGAGCTGATCGA
>CALHFG010000092.1 GCA_938029215.1 uncultured Acidimicrobiales bacterium
GTGCGCGGCTCGACCCCTTGCTCGGGTGATTCGACCCGAGAGATCGGTGGCAACACCGCCTGTGTCGTCGTAGAACCCGAAGGGGAGAACCCGATCGGTCTCGACCTTGGAACCGGGCTGAGGTACTACGGCGAGTATTTGGCTGCCCAGGGAACCGAAGGTTTCGTCGGCACAGCACTGGTCACGCACCTTCACTGGGATCACGTGCAAGGCATTCCATTCTTCAAGCCGCTGCTGCACCCGGGAGCAAACCTTCGTGTCGTTGGCCCGGCCCAAGAAGGAAGCACGCTCGAAGCCGAGGTGGCGGGCTTTGTGAAGCCGCCGCTCTTTCCTGTCCAGCTGAGCCGGTTGCCGGGAACGGTTAATTTCGTCGAGGCGGGGCCGGGCGACACCATCGCTACCGGGTCCTGTACGATCAGCACCGCTTCGGTTCCTCACTGCGGCGACACCAACGGGTATCGAATCCAGAACTCCATTGGCTCGGTCGCCTACATCAGTGATCATCAGCAGCCAGCCGACGGATCCATGCGAGTTGCCGACGAAGTCATCGAGCTCTGCCGCGATGTCGACGTCCTCATCCATGACGCTCAGTACAGCGCCGAAGAATTCGCCGATCGCAGCGACTGGGGACACAGCACGCCGGAATATGCGCTCGAGGTCGCCCGAGTCGTAGGCGCAAAGAGGCTCGTTCTCTTCCACCATGACCCCTCGCATTCGGACGAATGGGTACGCGATACCGAGCGGCGAATCGCCGATCAGGCCAAGGCGTTCGGAATTGAAGTCATCGCTGCATACGAGGGTCTAAAGCTCAGCTCCGGCTAGTTGGTGTGTAGCTCGAGCGGACGTCGTTTCCGCCGATGGGTGTCGCTGTTAGATTTGAGAGCGTGAGCGAATCAGACGTAACGATCGACCCTCAGGACTTTCGACGGGTGCTGGGGCATATGCCAACCGGCGTCACAATCGTCACGGCGAATTCGTCATCGGGGCCCGTGGGGGTTGCCATCGGATCGTTCGTGTCCATTTCGCTCGATCCGCCCCTCGTTGGCTTCTTTCTTGGAAACCAGAGCGGCAGTGGTCAAGGTCTCCGAGAAGCCGGACATTTCTGCGTCAATATTCTCTGCCACGATCAGATGGAGCTCTGCGGGACCATGGCCTCCCGCGCCGAGGACAAGTTCGAAAAATGGGAGTCCTCACCGTCTGCGGGAACGGGGTCACCGGTGTTCCCAGGCATCAGGGCATACGTTGATTGCACCATCGACAGCATTGTGCCTGTTGGCGATCACGATCTCTTTGTCGGCCGTGTTGTAGCACTCGATGCCGTCTCCGACACCGAGCCGATGATCTTCGACACCGGGCGCTACGGAATGTTTGGTTCACCCGACTGACCGGTGCGCCAGATGAACCGGACCGGTAGGTGAATCGTCCCGCTGCTCTTTGCCAAACCTACGAAAAGTGGTGAGATGGCAGTTCGGCCATTTGGTTTGTTCGTGCCGGTTTGTTCTGTTTGTCTGTCTCTTTCGTTTGGTTGTGATTCTCGATGACTCCCGCCGTCATTTCTGACCCCACTCCGGGGTTCACCAATTTCCGTGCCAATCCGTTCTGGGCGCTGGCCACCGTCGCGGTGTTGCTGGCCTCGTTCCTTTGGGCCCAGAAATTTCTCTACCTGCTGGCGTTCCTGGCGGTCATCATCCTCGTGCACGAGGCTGGTCACTGGTTCTTTGCTCGTCGTGCGGGAATGCGGCCGACGGAGTTCTTTTGGGGCTTTGGACCAGAGATTGTCGGCGTCGACTACAACGGCTGCCGCTATGGCTTGAAGGCGGTCTTTCTCGGCGGGTACGTGAAGCTGTGGGGAATGACCCCAACCTCGGACCTTCCCGAAGGAATCGAAGAGGCAGACACCTACCGTGCCGCCTCTCACGGCGGGCGGCTCGCAACGATTTTGGCTGGCCCGTTCACCAACCTGGCGCTCGCGGTCGTGGTGTTCTCGTGGGCTCACTACCTGGATACCGGTGCGATCTCCTTGATGGCAGGCGTCGACTACCTGTGGGCGGTCATCGTCGGAACCTCCCAGGCCCTTTGGGGGTTCGTTGCGAGCCCCGATAGCTACATCGGCGCCATGTTTGCCGACAACGCCGATGCGGTCCCGAATCGATTCGTGTCGCCACTGGCCCAGGCTGACATCACCGACTACGCAGTGAACGCCGGGCTCAGCATCAGTCTGCAATGGTTTGGAATCCTCAACGCTGCTGTCGGGTTCGTGAACCTGCTGCCCCTGCCGCCGCTAGACGGCTCACATGCATTCGTGACCGTGACCGAAAAGGCACGGCAGATCCTCCAGCGCGACAAGAGCGTCACGGTGAACGTCGCACGGCTTGAACCATTGGCCTACGTAACGCTGGCGGCGCTCATTCTGCTCAGCGCCAACGCCTTGGTGCTCGACATCTTGTTTGGCACCCCGGTCTAACTGTCACAGATGGGGTCAGACCCCAGTGTTGCGTTTCATCGCCATCCCGCCTCGGCAACTACGCTGGGTCGATGGCGATCTATGCACTCGGCTCAGCGGAACCCACTATTTCGGGTGAGGCGTTCATACATCCGGACTGCACGATTATCGGCGACGTTCGAATCGGCGCCAACAGTTCGATCTGGCCCCAGGCCGTGCTCAGAGGCGACGATGGCCCGATCCACATCGGCGAGCGCACTTCCATCCAGGATGGAACGGTCATTCACACGATTTCGTCGAACCCGACGACGGTAGGGAATAGCTGCACCATTGGCCACATCGTGCACCTTGAGGGGTGTGTTATCGAAGACAATGCCCTGGTCGGCAACGGTTCGATCGTGCTGCACCGAGCCATCGTGCGGTCCTGGGCGCTGGTGGGAGCCAATGCCGTGGTCACCAACGACACCGAGGTTCCGTCGGGCGCTTTGGCCCTCGGAGTGCCCGCCAAGATTCGCCCCGACGCAGCCAGCCCGGACCTCATCAAGATGAGCGCTGACGCCTACGCCAGCCGGGTCGAGTTCTACCAGAAGAACCTCCGCCGCCTCGACTAGCGAAAGCCTGGTGATTTCTCGGGCCCGGCTTACCCTAAGCGGCTCGATAATTGTTACAATCTGCGTAGGAACAATTGTTCCACCGTCCGCTGTAGAGACCTACCCCCAGTCTCATTTGGAGTGATCATGACCGTTACCGGTGACAACCTCGACCTCGGCAAGTACAAGCTCGGCTGGAGCGACGAAGAAGACTACGTCTTCAAGCCAAAGAAGGGCCTGAACCTCGACATCGTCAAAGAGATGTCCTGGATGAAGGGCGAACCCGACTGGATGATGAAGAAGCGCGAGAAGGCGCTCCGTCACTTCGACAAGCGCCCCATGCCCAATTGGGGTGGCGACATGTCCGAGATCTACTTCGACGACATCTTCTACTACATCAAGCCAACCGACGCGCAGGTTGACAACTGGGACGATCTTCCCGACGCCATCAAGGACACCTACGAGAAGCTGGGAATTCCTGAGGCCGAGCGTAAGTACCTCGCTGGCGTCACCGCCCAGTACGAGTCCGAGGTGGTCTTCCACCGCAACCGCGAAGACCTCGAGCAGCAGGGCGTCATCTTCTGCGACATGGACACCGCGCTTCGTGAGCATCCCGAACTCGTTAAGGAGTACTTCGGCAAGCTCATCCCGGCGAACGACAACAAGTTCTCCTCGCTCAACACTGCGGTGTGGAGCGGTGGCTCGTTCATCTATGTCCCACCCGGCGTCGAAGTAGAGATGCCTCTCCAGGCCTACTTCCGAATCAACGCCGAGAACATGGGTCAGTTCGAGCGCACGCTCATCATTGCCGACAAGGGCTCGAAGGTGCACTACATCGAAGGCTGCTCAGCCCCGGTGTACACCAGTGACTCGCTGCACTCAGCAGTCGTTGAGATCGTGGTGAAGGAACAGGCGCACGTCACCTACACGACCATCCAAAACTGGTCGAACAACGTCTTCAATCTCGTGACCAAGCGTGCGATGGTGGAAGCTGAAGGGCACATGGAGTGGATCGATGGCAACATCGGCTCCCGCCTCACCCAGAAGTACCCCGCCGTCTGGCTTATGGGGCCCAAGGCCACCGGCGAAGTTCTCTCCGTCGCCTATGCCGGCGCCGGTCAGCATCAGGACACCGGTGCCAAGATGGTGCACGCCGCCCCGGAGACCACCAGCAAGATTGTGTCTAAGTCGATTTCAAAGGACGGCGGACGTAGCAGCTACCGCGGCCTGGTCCGGGTCGAAGAGGGCGCCCACGGGTGCAAGAGCTTCGTCCAGTGCGATGCGCTCATCCTGGATGACCAGAGCATCTCCGATACATATCCCTACATGGAGATCGGAACTCGCGACGCCGAGATCGGCCACGAGGCCACCGTCTCCAAGGTCGCCGATGAGCAGCTGTTCTACCTCATGAGCCGAGGTCTCTCCGAAGAGCAGGCCATTGGCATGGTGGTGAACGGTTTCATCGAGCCCGTCACGCGCACCCTTCCCATGGAATACGCCGTCGAGTGGAGCCGTCTGATCGAACTTCAGATGGAAGGCTCCGTCGGCTAATTCCGTCCGAAACCCCACTTCAACCCAAATTTCGTGCCGAGCCCCGTTCCAGCGGGGTCTCGCACGAAATTTCGGTGAGGTTGGGGTGATGGACGAAATTTGGAGTGAGCCGGGAGTGTGTGTATGTGTGCGGCTAGCGGTTGAAGGGCCAGGGCCAGCGGCCCTTCTTCTTTCGTTTGGCAGCTCGCCTCACAGCATCTTCAGCTTCCACTTCGGCACGAATGCCGGGGCCAGCGTTGTTGATAATGTCTTCAGCGCTATCGAGTAGCGCTGCAATCGAATCGTCGCTTTCGAGACTCGCAGGCGCCTCCGGGGTGGCCGGAGTTACCAGCGATCCGTGATTCCAGGCAACGTCGGCCAGGCGTCGCTCGTAGCTGGAGCAATCAGCCGGGCATTCCCACGGCGCTTTGGGAGCGAGGTCGAGGGCGCACTTGCGCACGGTGTCGCCGGTGGGGTAGGTCCGGGTTTGATAATGCTTACAGTCACTCCGCATCGGCACACTTCTATTGTGGCACCCGAAACTGAACGTTAGCTGTCGGTTCGGCGACCCGATTTGAATACAACGACGGCGACCGATCCGGGTACGATCCGAATCTATGTCAACAC
Organism: uncultured Acidimicrobiales bacterium; assembly: GCA_938029215.1. Classification (GTDB taxonomy): domain Bacteria; phylum Actinomycetota; class Acidimicrobiia; order Acidimicrobiales; family SZUA-35; genus JABDIY01. The sequence continues at coordinate 5,191 of CALHFG010000092.1, forward strand.
CGCATATTGCTGCTGAGCCTGGCGACTTCGCCCCCACCGTTCTCATGCCTGGCGATCCGCTGCGGGCCAAGATGATTGCCGAGCGTTATCTAGAAGATGCTCGAGAAATTACGAGCGTTCGGAACATGCTGGGCTTTACCGGCACGTACAAGGGCGACCCGATCAGCGTGATGGGCTCGGGCATGGGAGTTCCGTCGGTCTCGATCTATGCATCGGAGCTCTTTGACCAGTACGGCGTCGAGCAGATTATTCGAGTCGGTTCATGCGGTGCCCTCCAAGAAGACCTGCCCGTGGGTGGCGTAATTATCGCGAGCGGCGCCGGTACCGACAGCAACGTAAACCGGGTTCGAGCAGGTGGTCATGACTTTGCCGCGGTCCCAGACTTCGGACTTCTCCGCGCCGGCGTGGAGTCTGCCGAGACACTGGGGCTCGCCCCGGTGGTCGGCCGAATCTTCACCAGCGATCACTTCTACCACCCCGATGGTTTCGACGCGTTCGAGCCACTGAAGAAGGCCGGGTTCCTGGCGGTTGAGATGGAAGCGGCTGCGTTGTACGGCGTAGCGATCGAACGCAACAAGAAGGCGTTGTGCATCGTGACAGTCAGCGACCAGATCATTACCGGTGAGATGATGACCGCTGAAGAGCGTCAGGAAACTCTGGATCAGATGATCCAGATTGCCCTCGAGGCCGCTGCTTCCAATTGAGGCTCAGCGAGGTCCAAAACTATTGCCGTACCCGCAGCTGGGGCGGCATTTGAAGTAGCGGAGGAATCGGTCCTGGAAGCGGTCGGTTAGTTTTGACGTATGTGCGGCAATCACTCCACCGATCACGACCATCATCCCCCAATCGCCCTCGGCCCAATCGGGTACCGACGGGCCCGTCGTCTGCATCGCCGCGCCTTTTTGGGCTACTTCGGCAAGGGAACAGCGGCTCTCGCCATTCTTGGTCCAGTGGCCGCGGCCTGCGGTAGCTCAGGCTCCTCGGCAGCCCCGTCGATCACATCGACAACCTCCACCCCTGCGACAAGTGTTGCTCCGGCCCAGTCATCAACTACAACCCCCGACGTTGGGGACGTCTCATCGGCACCGGGGGCCAGCGAGGTTCCGGCTGGAGTCTGGGGTCGCTCGGACCTCGGGTTCGTCTCGGCCTACGTGCTCGCCCGCGGTTCAGAGCTTGCAATCGTCGACACGGGTGTCAGCGGGTCGGTCGATGCCATCGGTGCCACGATTTCCGACTTGGGGTTGTCGTTCTCTGACGTTCGCCATGTTGTGCTCACCCACTACCACGGCGACCACGCCGGCAGCATCGGCGCCGTGCTCGAGGCTGCCCCGAATGCCGTGGGCTATGCGGGGGAACTGGACCTCGCCCGAATCGACGCCGATCTCTCGCCGCTCGTCGATGGTGATGATGTGTTCGGAATGCAGGTGGTCCACACCCCAGGCCATACGCCCGGTCACGTTGCAATTTGGGATGAACTCACGAGCACCCTGGTGGCCGGCGATGCAATGAACGGAAGTGACGGTGGGGTTACCGGGGCCAACCCGCGGTTTACCCCCGATCTCGATGCTGCCGCCGAAAGCGTGAAGAAGATGGCTCAGCTTCAGTTCGACAACGTGTATTTCGGGCATGGTGAGCCAATTCTTGGTGGCGCATCGGGCGCCGTCATGGATCTGGCTGCTCAGTTGTAAGCGTTCTGTCTTATAGAGAACACATTCTTCGGTTCTGACCTGTGGGGACACACGAAGTGTGTTGCTCCACAGGAATGTGAGCGCTTTGGGACGGGGGCACCGGGGCGCGGGAATGGAGTGGGTTAGAGGAGGGACTTGAGCTTTTCGACGGTCTTGATGGGATCGCCGATGGGCTGGATCTGGAGGTGGGTGACTCCGGCCTCCTTGAACTTCTCGAGCTGCTCTTTCACATAGCCATCGGGGCCGACAAGATTGGAGTTCTCGAGGTAGTCGCTCGGGATCGCGGCGGCGGCCTCGTCCTTCTTACCGTCGAGGTACAGATCCTGGATCTCCTTGGCTTCGGCCTCATAGCCATACCGCTGGAACACCGTGTTGTAGAAGTTCTTGTCTCGGGCTCCCATTCCGCCGACGTACAACGCCGTGTGGGGCCGAGCTTTGTCGAGAATCGCGGTTTGGGCATCGCCCACCAAGCTGTCATCTATGCCGACCATGCCGCCCGCGGAGATCTGGAGCGGGCCAAGATCGGGAGAGCGGTCGGCGAGTCCGGCGTCGATGTCGTCGCCCCACACCTTGCGGTATTGGGTTGGGTCAAACACCGTCGGCAGCCAGCCGTCGGCGTGTCGGGCGGTGTTCTTCACGCTCAGACCCATCAGCGACGCCCAGAAGATCGGAACCTCTCGGCGGACGGGATGATTGATCAACTTCAGTGGTATCCCCAAGCCGGTTCCCTGTCCCTCGGGCAGCGGAAGCTGGACGGTCTTTCCTTCGTACTGGAGCTTTTCGCGGCGCAGCGTCATGCGGGTGACGTTGATGTAGTCCCGAATTCGAGGCATGGGCTTTTCGTATGGCACGCCGTGAAAGCCTTCGATGACCTGGGGCCCGGAGGCACCGAGGCCCATGACGAAGCGACCGTCGGACACGAAATCGAGTCCAGCCGCGGTCTGTCCAATACATGCGGCGGTCCGGCTGTACACGTTCAGGATGCCGGCGCCAATTTCGATGGTGTTGGTCTTGGCGGCCAAGTAGCCCATCTGGCTTACCGAGTCGAAGCTGTAGGCCTCGGCCACCCAGACCAGGTCGAGCCCAGCACTCTCCAACTCCTGCACTTTCTTGACGTCAGCCTTGAAGTCGGCGGAGTAGGTAATGAACATCGAGAGCTTCATGCCCTCACGTTACTGGCGACACCGTCGCGCGGATAAATGGTGCGCCAGCTACGGTCGGTCCGGTGATGGATATACCCCCTTTCGTGTCGGCTCGTTGGCTCGCCGATCATTACGACGACGTCGTGGTGTGCGATGTACGCATGCGTCCCGACGCACGACAAGCCGAGGTCGAGTTCGAGCAGGGTCACCTTCCCGGCGCCCGGTTTGTTGATCTCAACGCCGACCTGGCCGCTCCACCCGGCGCCGTGGTCGGCCGGCACCCGCTGCACGATCCGGTGATCTTCGCAGCCCTCATGGGCGTTCTGGGGATCGAGTCGACCACCCCCGTGGTCGCCTATGACAATGCCAACGGTGCGTTGGCCGCACGAATGGTGTGGATGCTGCGCGCCACGGGCACACCGGCTGGGGTCCTCGATGGTGGAAGCGACGCGTGGCGCGGGCCGATCGACACTGGTCCAGTGCACGTTGAGCCAGTGGATCGCCCGGTGATGGATTGGCCGATGGAGCTATTGGCCGACGCCGACGCGGTTCGGTCGGCGATCGCAGAGGGCGTTCCGGTGGTCGACTCTCGGGCCGCGGAGCGTTTTCGGGGCGAGGTTGAGCCCCTCGACAAGGTCGCGGGCCACATACCTGGGGCGGTAAACCTGCCGTTTGCGCAGCATCTTGATGGCGGGCTGCTCACCGATACCGAGGCGACGCGAGACCGGCTTGTCGAGGTCGGGATCGACGGGTCGGGTGAACCGATCTTCTACTGCGGCTCGGGCGTCACAGCATGCGTGAATGTTCTAGCTGCCGAACTTGTGGGGTTGGGCCGGCCTCGACTGTATGTGGGTAGCTGGTCTGGGTGGTCAACCACCGACGGGGCCGAGCTCGCATAGGCATCAAACAGCGCTAGATAGTGGCCAGACATAGCGGCCCGACCCGTCTCCCAGCAGGATGTCGGCAGTAGAATCTGGGGGTGAATACTCCTTTCAGTCCCGAGCGGGCCGCCGAGCTTGGAGACGCCGAACGTCGTGGCTCCGCCGCCCAACTCGCGGCAACTTCAGGCCTGCCCGACACCTCGTCCGAGGCGTGGCGCTATAGCCCGGTCTCCGACCTCAATCTCGATGAGCTACGGGTGGTGACCGGTGCCCCGCCGGCCCCGCCGGACGCCCCGCAGTATGTGACCGAGGCAATTGATTCGCTGCAGGCAGCAGCCACTGTTTCGGTCATCGACGGCTTTGTCGTTGCGGTGGAGCTTGCCGACGGCTGGGTTGCGAAGGGGCTGTCGGTAGAGTCTGCAGCGGTCAAGCTCGCGGAGCCCGAAGAGGGTCCGAACCTGTTTGATCATCTTCACGCTGCTTTCGCTCCCGACGGTCTGGTAATCAAGGTGCCGGCCGAGGTTGAGATCACCGATCCCATCGTGATTCGAAGCCACCTCAGCGAGGGTGCTGCCGGTTTCACAGCTCTCAAGGTTCACGCCTCCGCCGGCTCCCGCGTCACCGTGTTCGAATACCAGTCATCGGAATCCGGGGGCCTCGTAGTCCCTATGACCCAGTTCCACGTCGAACAGGCCGCAAAGGTCAACCATGTGGTGATTCAAGATCTCGCAACCGATTCGTGGCAGGTTGGACGGGTTACCAGCCGAGTCGAAGAGCACGCCACGCTGTCCAGCGCCATGATTGCATTCGGTGGCAAATACGCCCGAATCCGCACCGACTCCGATCTTGCTGGTCGAGGCGCCACCGGCGAGCTTGTGGGTGCGTATTTCTGCGACGGCGACCAAATCATCGACTATCGCACCTTCCAGCAGCACATCGCTCCGGACACGTTGAGTGACCTGCTGTTTAAGGGCACCGTCGATGACGAGAGCGGTTCGGTCTACACCGGAATGATCCACATTCACCCCGACGGCGCAGGCAGCAACGCATTCCAAACCAATCGCAACATCAAGTTGGGTGACGAGGCGTGGGCCTGGAGTGTTCCCAATCTGGAAATAGAGAACAATGAGGTTCGTTGCAGTCACGCCAGCACGGTCTCCCCGGTCGATCCCGATCAGCGGTTCTATCTCCACTCTCGTGGGGTGCCACCGGCGGTCGCTGACCGGCTCATCGTTGCAGGTTTCTTCGAGGAAGCACTGCGCCGGGTTTCGATTCCTGCGGCGGCTCAAATCGCCCGCACCCTGATTGCCGAAAAGCTCGACGTACGACTGGAACAACCATGACCACGCTTTCACTGATGCCCTTCGACGAGCTCGAAGTGGATAGCGCAACCCGCGTCGACAAAGACGGTCACCGACTGTCGGTCATTCGCATCGGCGATGATCTCTACGTGATCGGCGACGAATGTAGTCATGCTGACTATTCGCTCTCCGAAGGAGAGATCGACGCCGACGAAAAGACCATCGAGTGTTGGAAGCATGGCTCGGCATTTCATGTGGAGACCGGTGAACCGGATTGTTTGCCTGCGACGTCGGCGGTTCCCGTGTACGACGTATCGGTAGTCGACGGCGTCGTCACCGTCACCATCACCAGCGAGGACCAGTCATGAGCGAATTGATAGTCGACCAACTGGCGGTGAAGGTGGGCGGCTCGCAGATCTTGAGCGGCGTCAGCCTCACCGTTCCCGGTGGTGAAGTTCACGCAGTCATGGGACCCAACGGCGCAGGAAAGAGCACGCTCTCAAACGCCATCATGGGCCGAAGCGGGTATGAAGTCACCGGTGGCACAATCACTATGGACGGCCAAGACATGCTGGCCCTCGATACGTTCGAGCGGGCTCAGGCCGGTCTGTTCTATGTGATGCAGGCGCCCACCGAGGTGCCCGGGGTGAGCATGTTCGACATGCTCACTGCGTCGCTGTCGGCTCAGGGGACAGCCTCCACCGATTTGGCGGCGACGCTCTCCGCTGAGGCCGCCGCCATCGGCTTCGACGTCGCCTTGCTCGAACGTTCGCTCAACGTGGATCTCAGCGGTGGCGAGAAGAAGCGATCCGAGACGATTCAGATGTCGGTCTTGGCACCGAAGGTCGCCATTATCGACGAACTTGATTCGGGCCTCGATGTCGACGGGCTGCGGACCGTTGCCCAACGCGTGGAAAAGTTGACCAACGATGGTCTCGGCGTGCTCGTCATCACGCACTTTCCTCGCCTCCTCCACGAACTGAATGCGGACCGTGTTCATGTTCTGGCTCAAGGCAAGATCGTCACCAGTGGTGGACCGGAGCTCGCCATCGAGCTCGAACAAACCGGGTACGGCGCCTATGTCGAAGAAGAGACACCCGAGCCCAAGTCCGGAGGCTTGGACGATCTGTTCTCGATGTAACTCGGTCGGTTAGAGCAGCGCGCTGATCACTGCCGCCGTACGAAGCTGAATCGCGTCGGTCACGACGTCGTTGTCGAACACCTCGGCGCGGCGTGCCGCCGCCGTCGGGAAGTCGACCAAGGCCATGATGGCATCGAGAGGGTTGATGTTCCGAGCCGTCGCCACCCGGTTGGTGATGTCGGCAAGACGCTGGTTTTGCTCCGAAACCGAGATCCGAATGTCTGTCGGCCAGTCGTTGTTGACGAGGTCATCGGTACGGAACTTTGTGAGCAAGTTGGAGTCCACCGGATTCTGACCTATCCACTCGAACACGCCGGCAATTGCGCGCTGAGCGAGATCGTCGGCATCGGGCTGATCGGTTGCTGCCTCCAGCGCATCGTGGTATCGGCCGAGTGTCCTCACCCAGAGCGCGCCCAGAAGGTGTTTTCGGCTGGGGTATCGGTGGTAGACCGAACCGCTGGGCGCTCCGAGACGTTTTGCCACCTGAGCGACCGACGCGCCGTCGAGGCCGGACTCCACAATTTCGGCCGCGGTCGCATCCAGGATCTTCGTGTCGGAGTATTTGACTGGTCTCGCCATTATTCCATCCTAGATAGAGAGTTCTCTCCACTTTCGGACCCTCGACCGCAAAGTTGAGCGAGAGCTCTCTCTATAACCGGGACGCCCGTCTGCCACTTGTGGTGTCGCCTCTCCAAATGGGCTCATGAGTCATTCGGCCTGACACCAACAGTGTCGCTAAACCGCGCTCGGTAGCTGCCGATATTCCTTTGGACGATCCGCTGCCTGATCAGCAGCAGCTCTTGGAGGGGCTTTCGTGAATTCCCTAGGCGAAATACAACCGGTGAAGAGGTTTCGGGCGCTTGGCGCCGGCTTCGTGCTGGCTGTAACCACGCTGACTGCGGTGCCGGTGGTAACCGACATTCAGCCCGCGTTGGCCCAGACGTGCCCGGCGGGAACGACCGCCATCCCCGTTGTCTGGGGAGCTGGTGGCGGCGGTGAGTTTATTTGGGAGGACAACGACGCAAATGCGGCGTCGCTCGTAACCAACGTCTACAGCGACATCGGTACTTCCACGGTTGATATGTCCGTCACGATGAACGACCCGTTCGATCGGAACATGGACAACAACAATCCGTTGGAGCCGTTCCTCGGCAATGAGGCAGACACCGGAACCGACTCACCGATCTATGGTCCGGACTACTTGAGCGTGTCCATGAACTCGCTCAATTCCGACGAGATTTTGAGCTTCGAATTTGAGTTCTCCAAGCCGGTCTTCATCAGCGGGTTTCAGATCTCAGACCTCGACTGGACCGGTGGCTACAGCCTGGCTCCGGACGGCAGCGGCGATATCGATGTGGAGAGTTCGTTCGAAGATGAACTGGTTCTCACAACGATGCGAGGCGGCACCTCGGTCCCTCCTGTCGCAACGTTGGGCTCGGCACTCACCCAAACCGGAAACACGATCTTGGCGACAGGGAATGGCGGCTACGCGTTCCAGCAGAACGGATTGTTTGGACCGGCCGACCCCGACGCTCGCGTCACGCTCACCTCGTCGGCTCCCACGACATCGCTCGAGTTTGGTTATTCCAACGGACCAAACGACGCAAGCCTTGACTCGCAGGTAATCGCGGTCAACGGTCGGGATCCATGGCACAGCCCGCCGGTCCCTGCCGACCCGATGGGCGTTTCCGACAGTCACGCCATCGCGATCAGCGCGTTCACCGTGTGCGTCGGGGCTCGCACCATTGGCGACACCGTCTGGGCCGACGTCGACAACGACGGAACCCAGGATGCGAACGAACCCGGCATTGCCGGAGTGCCGGTCGAGCTCGTCGACGCTGACGGCAACGTGGTCGACACAACCACGACCGCCGCAGACGGAAGCTATGTCTTCACCGAGGTCATGCCCTTCGACTGGACGGTGCGAATTACCGCTCCGGCAAACTACTCCCTCGGGTTCGATCGCGATGGTGGCACCGATGGCCAGGCCACCATCCCCGTGGCCGACCTCACCGGTGGGAATGTCACCAACGCCGACTTTGGCTTGATTCCGGACCCTGGAACCGTGTCGGGCCAAGTGTTCACCGATTTCAACAACAACGGTGTCCTCGAGACCGGGGCGGGTGAAGCCGGCCTTGCCGGTGTCGCTCTGACCCTGATTGGAACCGATCTCGGTGGCGACCCGGTCAACCTGTCGACCAACACCGCAGCCGACGGAACCTACAGTTTCCCGAACGTTCCGGCTGGCACGTACACCATCACCGAGACCCAGCCGGCGGGTTACCTAGACGGTCTTGAGATCCCGGGAACCGGAAACACCTCGCCCTCGGACAACAACATCTTGGTCGGTCTCGACCCGCTCGAGTCTTCCCCGAACAACAACTTCGCCGAGATACCCGACAGCAGCCTGACCGGCACGGTATTTGAAGACCTCAACAACAACGGGGTGCAGGACGGATCCGAAAGCGGGATCGGCGGCGTGACCATCACCCTCGAGAACGAGTCGAGCGGTGCGCAACTGACTGAAACGACTAGTGCGGATGGCACCTACACATTCGCCGGCTTCGGACCCGGTACGTACACGGTGACCGAGACGCAACCAGCTGGACTGCTGGATGGTCAAGACACTGTTGGCGACCAGGGCGGCACGCTGGCGAACGATGAGATCTCTGGGATCGTGCTGGCTCCCAACGAAGACGCGGCCGGATACAACTTTGGTGAGATCCCCGGCACCAGCATAAGTGGCTCGGTCGTTGATGAAGACGGCAATCCGATCGGCGGAGTGACGATCACGCTCACTGGCACCAATGACCTCGGTTCCATTACGCCGGTTGCTGTGACTACAGCGGGCGACGGAACCTACGCATTCACCGATCTTCGGCCCGGCAACTACACCGTGACCGAGACTCAGCCCGCGACCCACGGCGACGGTGGCGAGACCGTGGGAAGCTCGGGCGGCACCGTGGCCGACGATCAGATCAGCGGAATCGTGCTGAACGCCGGTGATAACAGTACGGGAAACAACTTCGACGAAGTGACCGGCTCGATCTCTGGCTCGGTTGTGGACGAAGCTGGTAACCCGATCGCCGGTGTCACAATCACGCTGACGGGAACTGAATCGGCTCCTTCCGGTGCTGCGGTAAACCGCACGGCGACCACAGCCTCCGATGGCACGTATAGCTTCGACAACGTCCTCGGTGGCACCTACGACATCACTGAAACCCAGCCGTCCGGATATGGCGACGGCACCGAGGTAGCAGGCACCGCGGGAGGGTCTGTCGACAACACCCCGGGAGCGGACGGGATCACCGGTATCACACTCACCGGCGGTCAGAACGCGACGGGCTATGACTACACCGAGTTGCTGAGCAGCATTTCCGGAACCGTCTTCCTGGACGAAGACAACAGCGGGACCCAGGAACTTCCTGGCGACAACGGCATCGCCGGTGTGACGGTTACGTTGACCGGCGGGAGCATCCCGGCCCAGGTGGCGGTCACCGACGCCGACGGCAACTATTCCTTCACCAACCTGCCGGCGGGCACCTACACGGTTACCGAGACTCAGCCTGGAAACTACGTCGACGGAACCGATTCCGCCGGTAGCGCTGGTGGAACCGTCGGGCCCGACACGATCAGCGGCATCGTGGTCTCCGGAAGCCCCGTCACCGGCTACAACTTTGCCGAACTTCCGAGCGCCGGTATCAGCGGATCGGTCGTTGACGACGATGGAGCTCCGATTAGCGGAGTCCTCATCACACTGACTGGAACCGATGACCTCGGCGGATCGGTGACCCAGACCTATACCACCGCGGCCGACGGACTCTTTGTCTTCTTCGGGCTTCGGGGTGGAACCTACGCCATCACCGAGACCCAACCGGTCGGATACGGAAATGGCACCAACGTCAACGGGACCATCGCTGGCACCCCGGGAACGAACACGTTCACCTCGATCGCGCTCGGGCCCGACGATGTTTCCAACGGCTTCATCTTCGAAGAAACCCGAGGATCCTTGGCCGGATCGGTTTCGGATAGCGCAGGCAATCCGATCCCCGGCGTCAGCATCACACTTACCGGACTGGACGACCTCGGCGCGACGATCAACACAACGACCTCAACCAATGCGTCGGGCGACTACCAGTTTGACGACCTCTTTAGCGGCACCTACACCCTGACCGAAGCGCAGCCGGCCGGGTATCAGGACGGAACCGACACCGCCGGCACCGCGGGCGGCAACGCAGTGAACCCGGGTGATGAGATCAACTCGATCAACCTGAGCGGTGGTCAAGCTGCAACCGGGTACGACTTTGTGGAGCAACTCGGCGCACTCTCAGGCGAGGTGTTCGAAGACCTAAATGCCAACGGTGTGCGAGATAGCGGCGAGCCAGGCATCGCCGGTGTCCAGGTCACGCTGACCGGAACCGATCTTGGCGGCTCTGCGATTGCCCCTCGCACGGTGACCACCAACGCTCTCGGCCAGTACGTTTTCGACAACCTGGAAGGCGGCACCTACACACTCACTGAAGCGCAGCCCGCGGCATTCATGGACGGACAGGACCGTGCCGGTCTGGCCGGAGGAACACCGGGAGCCGCTGCAGGCAGCGACACGATCTCGGGCATCGTGCTGCCGTTGGGTCAGAGCAGCCAGGGGTACACCTTCGGTGAGGTGGAGCCCAACAGTATCTCGGGCACCGTCTTCCTGGATCCGAACAACGATGGCACACAGCAGGCCGCCGAGATCGGCCTCGGCGGTGTCGACATCTCGCTCACCGGAACCGATGACTTCGGGTCCTCAGTTTCTCTGACAACGACCACCGCCAGCGATGGCAGCTATGACTTCAGCGGACTACGGCCGGGCACCTACGCGGTCGCCGAGGCACAACCGGCTGGGAACATCGATGGAATCGACTCGGTTGGTTCGGCGGGAGGGTCCAATGCCACCAACGACGTGCTGTCTGGCATTGTGCTCGGCTCCGATGACAACGCTACTGGCTATAACTTTGCCGAACTAGAGGGCGCATCGATCGCAGGAACGGTTCTCGACGACCAGGGCGACCCCATCGCCGGAGTCACCATCAACTGGTCGGGCACCACCGACACCGGCCAGAGCGTGTCTGGAAGTGTGACGACCGCTCCCGATGGTACGTATGTGATCGGAAGTCTCCGACCGGGAACGTACACAGTGACCGAGGTGCAGCCCTCTGCCTACGGCGACGGTGGGCAGTCGGCCGGTACCAACGGCGGCGACGACGCCACTATCAACGACGAGATCAGCGGCGTCGTTCTGAACTCCGGCGAGGACGCCACCGGCTATGACTTCGACGAAACAACCGGGTCACTTGCAGGAACCGTATTCAACGACACCGACGGCGACGGAATTCTGGATCCAGCCGAGGTCGGCATCGCGGGCGTTGACATCGAGCTGGAATTGCCAGACGGTGCCGGAGGCACCACAACGCTCACGGCCACGACCGATGGATCAGGCGACTATGTGTTTACCGGACTCATCGCCAATGGCCCAATGGTTCTTCGTGAGCCAACTCAACCGGCTGGGTTTGTGGACGGCGCAGAATCACTTGGAAACGCTGCCACACCGGGAACGCTGCCGTCAGTAGATGACGACACGATCACCGCAATCGAAATAGGTGGAGGCCAAAACGCCACCGGCTATACCTTCGGAGAGGTAGAAGCTGCATCGATCAGCGGCACCGTGGTTGCCGATGACGACGGTGATGGCATCGCCGACCCCACCGAAACCGGCATCGCTGGCGTGACGCTAAGCCTGAGCGGCACCGATGCCCTGGGCCGCTCAGTTTCCGCGAATGCCACGACCGACGGCAGCGGCGACTACACCTTTGGCTCGCTGTACCCCGGAACCTACACGATCGTCGAGACCCAGCCAGCGGCCTTCTTTGACGGTCTCGAGACGCCCGGCTCAGCGGGCGGCACCGTCAGTGCAAACGACACCATAAGCGCCATCTCGGTATCCGGTGGTGACACCGCCACCGACTACGACTTTGGCGAACTTGAAGCTGCCAGCATCGCCGGATCGGTCCTCGACACCCTGGGCAACCCGATCGCCGGGGTGACCCTCACCCTCACGGGCGGAGCGGGCCCCGTGACAACCACGACCAACGCTTCAGGGCAGTACGTGTTCTCGACGCTCGTTCCCGGAACCTACACGGTCACTGAAACTCAACCTTCCGCCTACGGCGACGGCGGCGAATCAGCGGGCTCAGCAGGCGGCGACGACTCGGTCGACGACGTCATCAGCGGTATCACCGTCGGTTCGGCCGAGGCCGCAACCGGTTATGACTTCACCGAGACCTTGGGCTCCATCAGCGGCCTAGTTTATGAGGACAGCAACGCCAACTTGAGCTTCGATGGCGGTGAGCCCGGCATCGGCGGCGTCGACGTTACTCTTACCGACGCTGGCGGTGCGACCACCACCGTGCAAACGGCTCCCGATGGCACGTTCAGTTTCATCAACCTCATCGGTGGGTCGTTCAGCCTGTCCGAAGCACAGCCGTCCGGGTTCGCTGATGGCGACGAAACGGCGGGAACTGCCGGGGGAACGGTCTCCGATGACCTCATCTCCACGATCGGCCTCAATGGTGGTCAGGATGCGGTGGACTATCGCTTTGGAGAGGTGCGCGAAAGCTCGATCGCGGGCTCGGTTGTAGACGAAAACGGCTCGCCGATCGGCGGCGTCGAAATCACCTTCTCCGGCACCGACTACAGGGGTGTCGCGGTCTCAGGGTCGGTGCTGACCCAGCCTGACGGGTCCTACGCAATCAACAACCTCCGACCCGGTACGTACACGATCAACCAGACCCAGCCGACTGCGTATGGCGACGGCACCACGACCGCAGGCACCGCCGGCGGAGACGACAGCGTTGCGAACGAGGTCAGCGGAGTCGTACTCGGATCAAACGTTGCCGCGACTGGCTATGACTTCACCGAAACGCTGGCCTCCATCACTGGTGTCATCTACAACGATCTGAACGCCAACGGTGCGCGCGATCTTGGTGAACCCGGCATCGGCGGAATCGATGTTGAGCTCACCGGCGGATCGGCACCGGTCACAGTTACAACCGATGCTGCCGGAGCCTACGCGTTCGAAGATCTCCTCGCCGGGACGTACACCGTCTCCGAGCTCACTCAGCCCACCGGGCTGCTCGATGGGCAAGAGACCGCCGGGAGCGCTGGCGGAAGTGTCGGTGCGACCCCGGGCTCCGATTCGATTTCGACGATAACGATCGTTGGTGGAACGGACTCGACCGGCAATAACTTTGGTGAAGTCGAGCCCTCCTCGGTGAGTGGAACCGTTGTTCTGGATGACAACAACAACGGCGTCGCCGACGGTGGCGAGGCTGGCATCGGCGGCGTCTTGCTGACGCTGACGGGCACGGACGATTTCGGTCAGGCCGTGAGCGTCTCTGAAACCTCCAACGGGCTTGGTATCTACACCTTCTCCGACGTGCGGCCGGGCGTTTACACCATCGTCGAATCCCAACCCGTGACGAACATCGATGGCTCTGAAACCGCGGGTACCGCTGGCGGCACGGTGTCGGCCAACGACACGATCTCTGCGATCACCATCCAGCCAGGCACGACCGCAACCGACTACGACTTCGGTGAGCTAGAAGGCTCGAGCATCACGGGTTCGGTACTCGATGAGAACGGCAACCCGATCCCGGGGGTAACCCTGACCCTGACCGGGACCGACGACCTCGGCGCATCGATTTCGGAGACGACGACTACGGCCCCCGACGGGAGCTACGCATTTGGGGGACTACGTCCCGGTGACTACACGGTTACCGAAAGCCAGCCGGCCGGATACGGCGATGGTGGCAACAATGTGCAGACCAACACCTTGAGTTCCGGTCAGGACGTCACCGGCGTCGACTTCGTCGAGACCCTCGGCTCCATCGCGGGCTTGGTGTTTGAAGACCTGAATGCCAATGGCGTGCACGAGCCGGCCGAACCCGGCATCGCCGGAGTGGCAATCACGCTCTCTGGGACCGATGCGACCGGCGCCGCAGTTTCGCTGTCGGCAGCGACGGCCTCTGACGGTACCTTCCTCTTCGACGATTTGATCGGTGGCACCTACACGGTCGATGAAGCCCAGTCCGCGTTCTACCTCGACGGTCAAGACTCCTCTGCTGTCGGCACGGTCGGAAACGACACCGTGTCCAACATCCTGCTGGCAGGTGGCGAAGACATCGGAGCGATCACATTCGGCGAAGTTCTGGCTGCTCAGATTCGCGGCACCGTGGTAAGTGATACCAACAACGACGGTGTCGCTAGCGGCGGCGAGGCCGGCATTTCCGGTGTGACCATAAGTCTCTCCGGCACCGATGACCTCGGTGCCTCGATCACGACGTCGGCCACGACCGACGGATCCGGCAACTTCGTCTTCCCAGGGCTTCGGCCCGGCACCTACAGCGTGACTGAAACCCAACCCGTCACCTTCCTCGATGGTTCTGAGACCCCGGGTTCGGCGGGTGGCACGGTCAGTGCAAACGACATCATCAGCGGGATCGTCCTGACCTCCGGCACCAGCGGCACCGACTATGACTTCGGCGAACTTCCAGGCGCCTCGGTCAGCGGCACGGTCAGCGATGAGCTTGGGAATCCGATTCCGAATACCACGATTACCTTGACCGGTACCGACGACCTTGGCAATCCCGTCTCGATTAGCGTGACCACCAACGCGGCCGGTGATTACGACATCAACGCGTTGCGCCCGGGCACCTACACCATCACCGAGTCACAGCCTCTCGGCTACGGCGATGGAGGGAACAACACCATCCCCGTCACGTTGTCAACCGGCCAGACCAGTGGTGGTAATGATTTTGTTGAGACGTTGGGGTCGGTTGCGGTTGTTGTGTTCCAGGATGACAACAACGATGGTGTTGTTGATGGTGGTGAGGTTGGTATTGCTGGCGTTGATGTGACGTTGAGCGGTACTGATGATCTT
>CALHFG010000093.1 GCA_938029215.1 uncultured Acidimicrobiales bacterium
AATGTCCTGGTCCACGATTTCGATCAGCTCCGCAGTCACTACCACCTGGCCCGAAGCCACCATCTCGAGCGATCCGACTCCGGAGGAATCGCCACCAGTCAGAGCCAGCAGCTGCAAGCCGAAGTACACGACGACCGCGACAATGCCGCCGAGTACCGCCAGGCTGGCGAAAACGCAGCCTCCAACGGCTCCGGTCTTCTTGCCGAAATCCTCCATCGGATTCCAGTGTCCCACGCTGCGATGGTCAAGAACCGTTAGCGTCGAGTGCCGTGTTTCGGCCGACTTCTGGCTGGCGAAAAATGACCGAGGGGTAACCGGTTCCTGAGCGACACCGACAGTGGCGCGTGGTTACAGTTGGCCTCAATGACGGGGATAGGGGTTTGGACAAGCGCGGAATCACCAAACTTTGGACCTCACATCTCGGCCGCAATCCACCGAGTTCGCGAGACCGCATTCGTGCTGCAGGATCCCAACACCGGCCAGTTTGGCTTGGGTATCGGCGGTCACCTGGAAACAAGCGGTGCTGGCCCGTGGCCGGTGTCGGCCGTGCTCGCACCGATGTATCCCGAATGGCTGGGTGACCGAAGCTTCACCGAGATTCACCGCACACGCTTCCCCTATGTCACCGGCGCCATGGCTAATGGGATCGCTACCACTCGGCTGGTCATCTCGATGGCGCGGGCGGGGTGCCTGGGCTTCTTCGGAGCCGGCGGTCTGCACTTTGACCGCGTTCGGGTGGCGGTAGATGAGCTGAACGAAACTCTGGGAGAGGACCTCCCGTGGGGATGCAACCTCATTCACTCTCCCAACGAGCCAGCCCTCGAAGAGGCCGTGGCCGATCTCTACATCCGGCAGAGGGTACGGAAGGTCTCCGCCGCGGCGTACATGTCGCTTACCCCCGCCATCGTTCGCTACGCCTACAGCGGCATCTACCTAGATGGCAACGGCGTTGTTCAGCGACCCAACATGGTGTTTGCAAAGATCTCTCGGCCCGAAGTAGCCCGCTACTTCATGAACCCCGCCCCAAAGCCCATGCTCGACACGCTGGTTGCGGGCGGGAAGTTGACCGCGGCCGAAGCCCAGTTGGCTCAAACCCTGCCGGTGGCCGAAGATTTCATCGTCGAGTCCGACAGTGGGGGCCATACCGACAATCGGCCGTTGGCACCGCTGTTCTCCTCTATACAAGTAGTGAGGGACGAGTCGGTAGCGATCCACGGAAGACCGATCCGTCTCGGCGCGGCCGGCGGAATCGGAACCCCTCAGGCCGTGGCCTCAGCCTTTGCGCTCGGAGCATCGTTCGTGCTCACCGGCACAGTGAACGAGGCGTGCATCGAGAGCGGCCTGTCTCCAGCAGGCAAGGAGATGTTGGCCACCGCAGACATTGCCGACGTCACGATGGCGCCGGCCGCTGACATGTTCGAACTTGGTGTCGAATTGCAGGTGCTGAAGCGTGGCACGATGTTCGCCCCGCGGTCCAAACAGCTCTACCAGGTGTACCGGTCCTACCCGTCGCTCGATTCCATTCCGCCCGACATCGCTCGCGAACTGGAAACCAACGTGCTCAACATGACCTTGGACCAGTGTTGGGCGACCACCAGGGCCTTCTGGATGGACCGCGACCCCGACCAAGTGGCTAAGGCCGAGGCCGACCAACGGCACAAGATGGCGCTCACGTTCCGCAGCTACCTCGGCCTTTCGAGCCGGTGGGCGATCGACGGCGAAGCCGATCGGCAGCTGGACTATCAGATCTGGTGTGGCCCGGCGATGGGAGCCTTCAACCAGTGGACCGCAGGAACGTTTCTGGCCGAGCCCGCCAACAGAACCGCGGTCCAGGTGGCCCTAAATCTGCTTGAAGGGGCCGCGGTAGTAACCCGAGCGCACCAACTTCGGTCTTATGGGGTGCCGGTGCCTTCCGAGGCCTTCAACTACCGACCACGACTCCTCGAGTAGAACTCGAACGACTCCGCTTCCGTCGTGTGAACCATTCATCGCGCAACGCCCATTTCGCGCAACGCACATTTCAAGGACAACATGCCCTCCAACGACAAGCCCAGCAAGACCACGGAAAAGCTGGGACGTCAACCCATAGCGGTGGTCGGGGTCTCGGCGCTGTTCCCGGGCTCGGTCGATTCCACCGGTTTCTGGGCTGACATTCTCGATGGCACCGATCGGATGACCGATGTGCCCGCCAGTCACTGGCTGATCGAGGATCACTACGACGGCGACATGTTCGCACCCGACAAGACCTATGGCCGACGAGGTGGCTTCCTCGACACCGTCGACCTCGACGTGATGAAGTTCGGCATTCCTCCGACTGTCGTTCCTTCCACCGACACCGCCCAGCTGTTGGCTCTCATCGTTGCCCAGCGGGTGCTCGACGACGCCACCACCGGCCAATTCTCTGAGCTCGACCGGTCCCGAGCATCGGTGATCTTGGGCGTGACGTCCGGACAAGAACTGTTGGGCTCCATGGCCAGTCGAATGAACCGGCCCATGTGGCTGCAGGGCATGCGTCGGGCCGGTGTTCCCGAAGATGTAGCCCAAGCGGCCTGTGCCGAGATCGCCGATCTTCACCCCGAATGGACAGAGAGCACCTTTCCCGGACTTTTGGGGAACGTCGTGGCCGGTCGCATTGCCAATCGATTGGATCTTGGTGGAACCAACTGCGTGACCGACGCCGCATGTGCGTCGTCGTTCTCGGCGCTGTCTATGGGCGTCAACGAGCTGTACCTGGGGGACAGCGATCTGGTGATCGCCGGTGGTGTCGACACCATGAACGACATCTTCATGTACATGTGTTTCTCCAAGACGCCGGCCCTGTCGAAATCTGAAGACATCCGACCGTTCTCCGACCAAGCAGACGGAACCATGCTCGGTGAAGGCATCGGTATGGTCGCCCTCAAGCGGTTATCCGATGCGGAACGTGATGGCAACCACATCTACTGCGTGATCAATGGTGTTGGGTCCAGTTCCGACGGCCGTTCCAAGAGCGTTTACGCCCCGGTATCAGCCGGCCAGGCTCGGGCACTGTCCAACGCGTATGAGAAGACCAGCTATGGCCCCGACACGGTCGAGTTGATCGAAGCGCACGGCACCGGAACCGTGGCCGGTGATGCGGCAGAGTTCGGAGGACTCCAGATCGCCTTCGATGCTGCGGGCCGTCAAGACCGCCAATGGTGCGCCCTCGGGTCGGTGAAGAGCCAGATCGGTCACACCAAAGCCGCGGCCGGCGCCGCAGGCCTGTTCAAAGTGGTGATGGCGTTGCACCACAAGGTGCTACCCCAAACCGCGAAGATCGATACCCCAAACCCCAAGCTTGACCTCGAGAACTCTCCGTTCAGTCTCAACTCCACCAGCCGACCCTGGGTTCGGGGCAGTGACCACGAGCGCCGCGGCTCGGTCAGCTCGTTTGGCTTCGGCGGATCCAATTTTCATGTGGCTTTGTCGGAGTACACCGGTCCCGGTGTTCAGGCTCCACGCCTTCGTACCAGCGACTCCGAACTGGTGGTGCTTACCGGCCCCGATGGCGCCGCAGTGGTCGCACGGGCAACGGAGTGTCTCGAAGCGGCAACGATCGATGGCTACCTTCAGTGGCTGGCGCAGTCGACTCAGCTCCAGTTCGATGCCACCGATCATGCTCGATTGGCACTGGTGGCCAGCGACGAAGCCGATCTGCGCTCCAAGCTCGAAGATGCGATCGCTCACATCACCCGCTCACCCGACGAGGCCTTTTCCACTCCGAGCAAGATTCACTACGGCATCGGTCAAGCCGACGGCGACATCGCCTTTGTCTTTCCCGGCCAGGGAAGCCAGTACGTGGGGATGGGCGCCGAGCTGGCAATGCACTACGGCGAAGCGATGGGTGCTTGGGATGCCGCTGCCGACATCGATTGGGAAGATACACCGTTGCAGTCGGTGGTCTTCCCGCCAACGTCGTTTGTTGCAGGGGGAGCTACGGCACAGCAGGACCTCCTCACCGCCACCCAGTGGGCACAGCCAGCCATCGGTGCCACCAGCCTGAGCATGCTTCGGCTGCTTCGGTCCTGTGGCGTTTCTCCCTCGCTGGTCGGCGGCCATAGCTTTGGCGAGATCACCGCGCTCCATGCCGCGGGCGTGCTTTCTGAGACCGACACGATTCGTGTCGCGCGTAAACGAGGCGAGCTTATGGCCGAGGCCGCCCAGGCTCCCGGGTCGATGACCGCCGTGGCTCGAACGATCGACGAGGTCCGAGCGCTCGTGGAGGCCTCGGGGATCGACGTGGTAGTGGCCAACCACAACAGCCACACGCAGGTGGTGCTTTCTGGAGCGACTGATGAGATCGAGCGGATGGAGGCTCGTCTGAAGGACGAGGGGATCACGGCGAAACGGTTGCCGGTGGCCACCGCCTTCCATTCGCCAATCGTCAGTGGGGCCAGTCAAGAGTTCACGGCCTTCCTGCAGGACATCGACTTCGGCAGCGCCGAGCTGTCGGTATACGGCAACGAGACCGCTCAGCCTTACCCCGGCAAACCCAAGGCGATGCGGAAGCAGTTGGGACGCCAGCTGGCGAACTCGGTCCGGTTCGTCGAGATGATCGAAGACATGTACGCCAACGGCGCGCGAACGTTCGTGGAGGTCGGCCCCGGCTCCACTCTCACCGGACTCATTGGCAAGATTCTCAAGGGTCACGAGCATCGGGCAATCGCAACCGACCGTCGGAAGCAGTCGGGGCTGGCTCCGTTCCTCGATGCGTTCGCTCAGCTGGCAGTCAGCGGTGCATCGGTCGACTTCGGTCCGCTTTGGTCTGAATACGGCTCACTGCAAGACCCACATCAGACCGACAAGCCCAAGCTGGCCATTGGCATCAACGGCGCAAACTACGGATCTCCCTATCCGCCCCAGGATCTCGCCGAACTTGCTGGTCCCAACTCTTCTCCGCCGGCGCCAGCGCCAGCGGTCGCCGCGGCCAACAGCAATGGGCATGCGCCACGCACGGGTCCCGAGCCTGACACCAAACCGTCCCCCCTGCCCGCCACTGCAAAACCCGCTGGCGCCGCGCAACAACCGACCCGCAGTTCTCAGCCCGCTCGCACTTCAACGACTCCGTCGTTGAACGCACCGTCACCGAAAGCACCGTCACCGAAAGCTCCCATGGAAACGCTCCCAACCCGAACAGCCTCGCCCGCCACCCTCAATGGCTCGTCTCCGTCCCCGGCGTCGGCGAACACGCTGGCCGCCTTTGCCGCCATACAACAGCAGACCGCCGAAGCTCACGCCGAGTACCTGCGGACCGTGGCTCAGGTCCACACCGCGTTCCTCGCAACGACCCAGCAGAGCATTGCCGTCCTCGGCCAGCTTTCAGGCGTTGATACCCCGATCGCCCCCGCACTCGAAACACCCCAGGCCCTCGCCGCTCCGGCGCCGATCACCGCGGTCCCAAGTCCGCCGGTCCCTGCCCCAACGGTTGCACCCAGCCCGGCACCTGCGCCGACGGTGCCAGCGGCACCTGCCGCCGTGATGCCAGCGGCACCTGCGCCGACGGTGCCTGCCCCTGTTGTGGCTGCGCCGAAGGTGCCTGCTCCTGTTGTGTCTGCTCCTGTTGTGTCTGCTGCTCCGGTTTCGGTTGGTGGTGGGGTTGATGGTGATGGGTTGATGGGTGTGTTGTTGGGGGTGGTGTCGGAGAAGACGGGGTATCCGTCGGAGATGTTGACGATGGGTATGGAGCTTGAGGGGGATCTTGGTATTGATTCGATCAAGCGGGTGGAGATTTTGTCGGCGATGCAGGATGAGGTTCCGTCGTTGCCTGAGGTTGATGCGGGGGTGATGGCGGAGTTGGTGACGTTGGGTCAGATTGTTGATTACATGTCCGGCCAAATTGCGTCCTCATCGCCACCGGGATCCAACGGTCACGATCCGACAGGGTCGGGTCATTTCACGACAACCGAGGCTGACGCTGCCCTCGGTCGTTTCGCACTTAGCAGCGTCACCGCCCCCGCCACCGGCTCCCCAATTCCCGGCCTCACCGCCGGACCTATCGCCGTCACCAACGACGGCGGCGGCATTGGTGCATCGCTGGTAGCGCTCTTGAACAACCAAGGTGCAGTCGCCCAACTGGTCGATACGCCGGACTCGTCACACCGCGGGGTCATCTTCCTCGGCGGCCTCGCCGACATGGACAACATCATCCAGGCAGCCGGGGTGAACCGAGCCGCGTTCGCTGCGGCTCGATCGGCCGCTCCATCTGTTCAGGACGGCGGAATGTTCGTCACTGTCACCGACCTCGGCGGCACGTTCGGGGTCCATCCAGGCATCGGTGGTTCCGATCCTCTCCGATCATGGAGCGCCGGGCTCACTGGATTGGCCCGGACGGCAGCAATCGAATGGCCCAAGGCTGGGGTGCGGGCAATCGACATCGATCGCGGCGGGCGCGACGCCGATGCCATCGCAGCCGCACTCGCGGCCGAGCTTTTTGCCGGCGGTCCAGAATCTGAGGTCGGCCTCGCCGCCGACGGCACCCGATCAACGCTCGTGAGCACCAGATGCGCTGTGGAACACGGCCCGCAACTTCTGGGCAGCGACGACGTCATTGTCGTATCTGGCGGTGGTCGTGGTGTCACCGCATCCACCATGATTGAGCTGGCCGCCGCAACGGGGGCAACGTTTGTGCTGCTCGGACGGTCGGCCCAAACGATCGAAGCGGATCTGTATGAGTCGGCGTCCGACGATGCCGCACTGAAGCGCATACTCCTCCAGGAAGCCACTTCGTCTGGCGAGAAGGTCACGCCCGCCGAGCTCAACAAGCGGGCCAACGCAATACGTGCCAACCGCGAGATCAGCGACACGGTGGCAGCAATCGAAAGAGTCGGTGGCCAGGCTCGTTACCTGTCCGTGGACGTCACCGATCGTGCGGCCGTCGCGGCGACTCTCGGTCAGGTCCGATCTCAGTTTGGTCCTATCACGGGCCTCGTCCACGGTGCGGGAGTTCTCGCCGACAAACTCATTGCCGACAAAACCGATGAACAGTTTGATCTTGTGTTTGACACCAAGGTCGGCGGGCTGCAGTCGCTTCTCGAAGCGACGGTCGGCGATCCGCTGAAACTGTTGTGCTTCTTTTCCTCGGTGGCCGCTCGGACCGGCAACCAAGGTCAGGCCGACTACGCCATGGCCAACGAAGTCCTGAACAAGGTTGCCCAAACCGAACGTCATGGTCGAGGGACGGCGTGTGTGGTGAAATCGCTTGGCTGGGGCCCCTGGGAAGGCGGAATGGTCAGCCCAGCACTCAAGGCGCACTTCGAATCGATGGGCGTGAGCCTCATACCCGTTGACGTCGGCGCCCGCATGCTGGTCGATGAGATCGCCAGCCCGCAGACCGACGATGTCGAGTTGGTCCTTGGCGGCGGCGTACTGCCCGAGAACGGAACAGCGGTCGGGGTAGCTCGGGCGTGACACGAGGGAACAACCCGCCCGAAGAGGACCTTGTCGTGCCGTTCCCTCCAGTAGCGATCGTGGGGAGGGCCTGTCTACTTCCCGGCGCATCCTCACCCGAAGAACTTTGGGATGCTGTTGTCAACGGTCGTGACCTCGTTGGCACGGTTCCTGCCGATCGTTGGGGGATGGCGCCGGCCGATGTCCTTTCCAATTCGCCGCAACCGGACCGCACCTGGTCTGACCGCGGGGGTTACGTGGAGGGCTTCGACAAGATCTTCTCCCCAGACGGGTTCAGGGTGCCGGCAGGGGATATCGCAGGTCTCGACCCTGTATTCCAATGGACGTTGCATACCGCGCGAGAAGCGTTGCGCGACGCCGGTCATAGCGAGGCGGACCCGGCTCGGTTTGGGGCGGTGTTCGGCAACCTGTCGTTCCCCTCCGCACAGATGGCTGCGTTTACCCAGGCCGTCACCATCGAAGGCCTGGCGGGGTATGGACCGGAGGCTCTCGATGCCGCCAACCTTCAGACGCCCGATGCTCGAAACCGGTTCACCTCAGGCCTTCCAGCCCTCATCTTGGAACGAGCGCTCGGGCTGGGATCGGGTGCTGTCGCCCTCGACGCCGCCTGCGCCAGCAGCCTGTACGCAATCAAGCTGGCCTGTGATCGACTGCATGATGGCTCGGCTGATCTCATGCTCGCCGGTGCCGTCAACAGCGCAGATGACCTGTGCATCCATCTTGGATTCTCGGCGCTCACCGCTCTTAGCCGCACGGGGCAATCACGCCCGTTCAACAACCAGGCCGACGGCCTGGTCCCAGCCGAAGGCTGTGGCTTCGTGGCGCTCAAGCTCCTCGACTCCGCCCGTGCCGACGGCGACACGATCCACGGAATCATCCGAGGTGTCGGACTATCCAATGACGGCCGGGGCCGAGGCCTTCTGGTGCCCTCGAGCGATGGGCAAACCCGGGCGATTTCCCAGGCGATAGATCAGGCAGGCATCGACCCTGCCACCGTCTCACTGCTGGAGTGTCACGCCACTGGCACCCAGGTAGGGGACCGCACAGAAATCGCCTCGTCGGCGGAGGTGTACCGGCAGTGTTCCGGGCTCCCGATCGGCAGTCTGAAATCGAACCTTGGACACCTGATCACCGCGGCCGGCGTTGCTGGCCTCATCAAGGTGCTCGAGGCGATGCGGCACCAGACGAGGCCACCAACTCTTCATGTCGAGCGCCCGATCCCCGAGGTGAAGGGCTCACCATTCCGATTGTTGGCGGACGCGGAACCGTGGGATCGCACGCTGACCAACGCCGGGGTGTTGCGAGCTGGCGTCTCCGCGTTTGGGTTCGGCGGAAACAACGCGCATCTGATCGTTGAGGAGCCAGGCGAGGCATGCACACCAGAACCGCTCGCACCCGAAAGACCTTCGGCCCCGATCGCCATCGTCGGCATCGGCGTCACCGCAGCTGCGGCGGTCGGACGAGCCTCGTTTGCGGATGCGTTGATCTCTCAGCGAGCCTGTCTCGATGACGACGGTCAGGGCTCGATGGATGCTGTGTCGCTCGCCCTGAAAGGTCAGAAGTTCCCGCCGAACGATCTCAAAAAGACTCTGACCCAACAGTTGGCGATGCTCCAGGTCACCGACGAAGCGATCGCCGACGCCGGTCCACTGCCGAACGCATCTACCGGGGTCTATGTCGGCATGGGCACCGACCCTGAAGCAGCCCGGTTCGGGGTTCGTTGGCGGCTGGCAACGATGGCCAAGCACTGGGGTGCCGACGATGATTGGTTGGCTGTTGCACGGGATGAAGTCGGGTCACCTCTCGACGCCGCCGGGGTGCTGGGAACCATGCCCAACATCGTGGCTAACCGTCTGAACAGCCAGCACGACCTGGCGGGACCAAGCTTTACCGTGAGCTCGGAGGAGCGCAGCGGAATCGATGCAATCAACCTGGCTGCCAGGGCGCTTCGGGTCGGCGAAATAGACGCGGCCCTCGTGGGCGCGGTGGATCTATCGTGTGAACCGGTTCACCAGGTTGCCAGCGACGCGTGCCTTCCGCCAGATCGCCAAACCCCTGGTGATGCCGCAGTGATGCTCATCTTGAAGCGTCTCGACGATGCCGAACGAGACCAGAACACCGTGTATGCGGTTCTCACCGACGGACGGACCGACCGTTCGGGACGCCCGCAATCCGACCGCCCCGATCTTCAATTGGGTTTGGCCGACGGCGCGCGATCGGTGAACCACCTCTTCGGTCACGCTCACGCCGCCTCGGGTCTCCTGCACGTAGCTGCGGCTGCGATTTCGTTGCATCATCGCGTGGAGCCCGGAAACGCGCCACTGTTGCCCAGCAACCCAGGCACAGGAACCGGCCTGGCGCCCGGCGTGGGGCCCCGAACCGCCTCGGTCGTTGTCGACGCGATGGACGGCATCATGTCGTCGTCAATTCTGTTGGCCGAAGCTTCGAACCACCCCGCTCCCTCATCCGTTGCACCACCAACCGTTCATGTGTTCTCCGGTCGAGACGCCGCCGAAGTTGTGAGGAACGCCAGGGCGGGCCTGGAGTCAGACGGAGGGCCAGCCCGCCTGGTAGTCATTGCCGATGGAGTGACCCAACGAGCCGAACGAATCGAGCGAGGGTGCGACCACATCGAGCACGGAAATCCTGCGGGTGTTGGCGTTCACTTTCAAGCTTCGCCGATTTCGGGCGAGCTTGGGTTCGTCTACACCGCCGCAGGAGCCGCATACACCGGGATGGGGGAGCAACTGTTGCGGGCCATGCCCGAACTGGTGGACCCGGTGGGGGAGCGCTTTCCGCTGAGAGATATGGCGGGATGGGTCTATGGCGAAGGAGCGGCCGCCGACCGGCAGACATCTCCCGACGATTACCTGTGGGGATCGTCGCTGCTGTGTCAAGCGCACACCGTGCTGTCGAGGGACGTTCTGAAACTCCAGCCCACCGCGGCCATCGGATACTCATCTGGTGAGACCAACAGCCTGCATGCGCTCGGCATATGGGGCGACATGGACGCAATGCGCGCCGACATCGCCGACTGCCGGATGATGACCTACGAACTGGGTGTCGACTTCGCCGCCATCGCGCGAGCCTGGGGCACCGAACACGCCGACTGGGCGATGTGGAACGTGTTGGCACCGCGAGCCGAAGTGGAAGCGGCGGTTAGCGCGGAAGATCGTGTCCATATCGCGATCATCAACACCGAGACCGACCTCGTCATCGGTGGCGATTCCGATCGTTGTGATGCCGTTGTTGCGGCCCTAGGTGCCCGTCGATGCCGACCGGTTGGCTACAACCTGGCGTGTCACGTGCCAGAAGTTGCCGCAGCCTTCCATCAGCCCTGGGTCGACGTCCACACCCGGGCGGTGACGCCCCAACCCGGGCTCCGGGTGTACTCCAACGGCGTCAACGGTGCCTACGAGGTGAGCACCGAGGCGTGCGCCGACGCAATCACCCGCCAAGCGGAAACCACGCTCGACTTTCCGGCCACCATCGATGCTGCATATGCCGACGGGGTTCACGTGTTCGTCGAACATGGTCCCGCCGGCGCCTGCACGAACTTCATTGGTCAAATCCTCGCCGGCCGGCCCCACCTTGCGGTTCAGCTGGACCGGCGAGGGCGAAACGTCCAGCAGGTGTATGACGCCGCTGCCGCGCTGCTTGCCGCCGGAGTCGACGTCGATCACCGAGCCCTCGGCGATCGGCTGCGGGCTACACCACCCGCGGAGTCCGATGCAGACGGACCCGTCATGGCGTTCCCAGCCCATCCCGACCCGGTCCGCCTCCCGCCTCGCCCGACCGCCGCTGTTGCTGGGCAGTCGCAGCAGGCTGGGCAGTCGCAGCAGGCTGGGCGAGCACAAATTCATCAGGCTTCGACGCCACCTGTTAGGAGAACTGAGACATCAATGAACGGCTCGCCTGCACAGCTCATGGCCCCCGCGCCGACCCTCCCGTCGGTCTTTTCACCGGTCCCGCCCATCGGGCCAGACGACAAGCCAGATCCTGTTGACCCTCACCACGATGCGGCGGTTGTCATCCAACAGCATGTCGACACCGCAGCCGGTTTGCATAGTCAATTTCTTCAGCAGCAAGCGGCGATACACCAACAGTTTCTCCAGATGAGAGCAGCGCTCCCGTCGATCGATGCCGATGCGGAGATCCACCCCCACCAGCCGGTAACCCTTCCTCCTCCAGCCGCAACGCCGCCGACGGTCACACCGCCTCGCGAGCCCAAGACGGATTCGAAAACCGGTCCGCAGTGGAACAAGGAGCAGCTGAAGATTCATTCGTCCGGTCGGATCGCCGACCTCTTTGGGCCGATGTTCGAGCCCCAGTCTGCCCGCACGATCCAGTGTCGAATGCCGGAGCCGCCCTTGCTTTTGGCCGACCGAGTCACCGGACTTGTGGCAGACCCTGGTGTCCTAGGCAAAGGGACCATTTGGACCGAGACCGACGTGCACGCCGATTCGTGGTATCTGAACGACGGCTACATGCCGGCCGGTTTCATGATCGAAAGCGGTCAGGCTGACCTGATGCTCATTAGCTATATGGGCATCGACCTTCCCGGAGTCGGTGCGGTCGCCACCGAAGCCGAACGTTCCTATCGACTTTTGGGATGCACCCTTACCTACCACGGCGACCTTCCATCACCCGGCGAGACACTCGAGTATGAGATTCGGATCACCGGACACGCACAACACGGCGGCATCCGGATCTTCTTCTTCGAGTACGACTGCACCGTGAACGGCGAGCCGCGGTTGACCGTCCGCGACGCGCAAGCCGGCTTTTTCAACGCGACCGAACTCGCTGAAGCGTTAGGGGTTCTGTGGACTCCCGAGACCGGTCGCGCCGACCTACGTCCGGATGCCCGCGTCGACCCGCCTGCGATCACCGGTACCAAGTCGTCGTTCTCTCGCAGCGATGTTGTGGCCTTCAGCGAAGGTCGAGTGGTCGAATGCTTCGGCCCCGAGTATGCATGGACCCACACCCACACTCGAACGCCCAGCATTCAGTCCGGCCCCCAGCTCTTCATCGACGAAGTCACTCAGTTCGACCCCATGGGAGGGCCCTGGGGTCGAGGGTTCATGCGTTGTGAAACGACGATTGCCGACGACGCGTGGTTCTTCGACGGCCACTTCAAGAACGATCCGTGCATGCCCGGCAACTTCATGGTCGAAGCTTGCATTGAAGCCCTTTCGTTCTATCTGGCCGGCTTGGGGTTCACCGCCCAACGCGACGGTTGGCGATTCCAGCCCCTGCCCGATCAGCCGTTTGAATTGAAGTGTCGGGGTGAGATCAATCCCCAAACCAATCACGTTGCCTACGAGGTGCATGTGGAAGAGGTCCACGCCGGTCCTCACCCAACGGTCATTTGCGATGTGGTGGGATATGTCGACGGCAAAGCTGCGTTTCATGCTCACCGCATCGGTGTGGAGCTGGTGCCGGATTGGCCGCTCACCTCAATGCCAGAACTGTATGAGCACGTGGTTGAGCCCGGGCCGGTCGCCACCGATTCTGAAGGTTTCCCATTCGATTGGAAGGCCATGATTTCCTGCGCCTGGGGTCGGCCTTCGGAGGCATTCGGTTCGATGTACCGAATGTTCGACGGAACCCGCCGCTCGCCGCGGCTGCCCGGCGAGCCGTACCACTTCATCAGTCGAATTACCGAGGTGAACGGGGAGCTAAACGTCTGCGAAGCAGGAATGAAGATCGTCTGCGAATACGACATTCCCGACGACGCGTGGTACTTCGATGAAAACGGCACCGAGACAATGCCGTTTGCTGTGCTCCTCGAGGCGGCGCTGCAGCCCTGTGGATGGGTTGCGTCCGCTGTAGGTTCGTCCACCGGGTACGAGGACGACATGTTGTTCCGAAATCTCGACGGAACAGGAACCTTGGTTGACGAACTAACGCGGACCGCTGGCACGCTGACCACTCGGGTCGAGCTAACAAGTGTTTCTGTTGCTGGTGGCATGGTCATCGAGGGGTTCGACGTCGAGTGTCTCCTGGGGGACCGGGTGGTCTACCGGATGGACACCGTCTTCGGCTTCTTCCCCCCGGATGCCTTCGACAATCAAGTGGGGCTCCCGATCACGGACGTTCATCGAGCCCGCCTCAACTCGAGCGGCCCCCATAGTCACACGGTCGATCTCACGGTGGAACCCGAGCGATACGTGGGGGGCTCGGCTCGCCTGGCCGCCCCGATGCTGCGAATGCTCGATCGCGCCACGCACGTTCGGGGAGCGGGCGCAGCCGGCCTAGGAGTGGTTCGCGGCGAGAAGGACGTCGACATAACCGAATGGTTTTTCAAGGCCCACTTTTTCCAAGACCCGGTGCAACCGGGATCGCTGGGAATCGAAGCCCTCCTCCAGCTGCTGCAGTTCTTCATGCTCGACACCAACATGGCAGCGCCGGGCGCAGAGTTCGAACCGATCATGTTGGGCACGCCAATGTCGTGGAAGTATCGCGGTCAGGTCACCCCAAAGAATTCGCTGATCTCTTCAACGATGGAGATCACCGAGGTCGGAAGCGACGAGCGCGGTCCCTTCGTTATCGGCACCGGTTCCCTCTGGTGCGACGGCCTCCGAATTTACGAGGTTTCGAACATGGGTATGCGTCTCAAGGATGTGCCCTCGCCCGACTCGCGCTTTGAGCTCAGAAGTGATGTGCCACTCGATCACGCAAAGCATGCGCTTCGTACGTATTGGCAGCCTCGGCGAGCCACGCCAACCGACTGGCTGGGCGATGACCTGATGGATGGTCTCGTCGATCGGTACGTCAACCGAATCATCATGCCGAGTCCGGAGTCGCTGGACAAGCTCCAGGGTCGGTCGGTCATCTTTCTTGCCAACCATCAGGTCCAGATCGAGTCGCTCATCGTTTCGAACCTGCTGCCAGCCCTCACGGGCGTGAGCATGACCACGGTGGCGAATGCCAAGCATCAACGGCGATGGATTGGACAAGTAATCGAGAACCTCGACTCGTTCCCCGGAGCCACCGCCGTTGATCAGATCGCCTATTTCGATCAATCCCGACCCGACACGATGCTGGACCTCATCGATTTGGTCCGCCAACGAATGCTTGCCGGGCCGTACTCGTTCTTTGTGCACATCGACGGAACCCGATCCCAGAGCTGTCGAACACCCACCCAACGGTGTAGTTCGGTCTTCATCGATCTTGCAATGGAGATGAACGTTCCGATCGTCCCCATGCGATTC
Organism: uncultured Acidimicrobiales bacterium; assembly: GCA_938029215.1. Lineage (GTDB taxonomy): Bacteria > Actinomycetota > Acidimicrobiia > Acidimicrobiales > SZUA-35 > JABDIY01. The sequence goes on from CALHFG010000093.1 coordinate 14,640, forward strand.
ACCGGTGGTCTCCCGGTTGAACCGATCGCAGGCAAGTCCGAGTTTGGCGTAGGTCATCGACCCCAGGATTACTGGCTGGGGGAGTTCATCGAGCCCGACACCTTGCGCTCCATGCCACTTCGACAACGCGTCGATCACATCGTTGGAGCAATCAACGACCTGGCCATGCCGAACGCTGTCGAGCAGCCGCTGCTGCCCGATCCCGAGTTTGCCGAGACGGTTCAACAATGGCAGCTCGAGTCGGGAACCGGGGAGGTGTTCGCCGCGATGTGGACCCTTCTGTCCCAGCAAGTAAGTCCTGGTCCTGACACCCGAGCTCTCGTGGAAGCCGCGCGTTCGGGCGTACTTCGCTCCGACGGTACCGAGCGGGGTGATTGGCTAGCGAGGACCGGCAAGCTGTTTCTCGGAATGGATCGATCGACCACGACCTCGCATCGAATTGTGGTGAACCGAACCAGTCACCCGCACCTGGCCGATCACGCGATCAACGACGTACCCGTCGTTCCGGTTGTATACGCGCTGGAGTGGTTCGCCCGTCAGGCCAACCAGCACCTGCGGGGGTACGGGTTGGCCGAGCTCACCGGTCTGAAGGTTCTCAAGGGCATTGTCGCCCCTCACTTCTTTGCCGACGGTGACCTGCATCTCCTTGTTTCCGCAACGACGGTGAAAGCCGCCGATGAACCGGTCTTGCTATTGGAACTCGCCGACGAGATCAGCGGGAGAGTTCACTATCGGTGCTCGGCACGGCTAACACCAGATGGCGGAACCGTTGCATCACCGATTACCGATCGAGCATTCACCAGCCCGACCGCTTCGTCGGGCCTATCCCACTACTCCACCGGTGTGCTCTTTCATGGCCCGGCGTTCCACGTAATCACCGCCGCTCCCGTCGTTGCAGCCGATGGAATGCATGCGTCGATGGTCGGTCTCCTCGGCCGAGGTTGGCCATCGGAAGCGTGGGTCTCGGACCCAGCGCTACTCGACGGTGGCTTGCAACTTGCGCTTCTGTGGACCGATCACCTGTTGGGCGGGCCGTCGCTACCTACGTCGGTCGGTGCAGTTCGAATCTTCGGTGGTCCCGTCGAAGGGCCGGTGGCTGCGACCCTCACGGCTCGGAGTTCAAATGCCAACCGGGCGATCTGCGACGTTTCGTTCAAAACCGGCACGGGCGTGTTGGTGGCGGAGATGATTGGCGTCGAAACCCACCGGCTCCTTGCCTGAGCGGCCATCGGTCAGAAATAAAGTGCGATCACTTTCGACCCGTTGAAAGAGTGTGGATAATCGCATCTCTCGTTTCGTCATCGGCATGTTGCTTTGCCTGGCCATGACCGTTGTTGCCGTTCCGCCTGCTGACGCAGTCGATGGGCTAGCGATTCGGTCGACCACATCGTTCGTTGTTGACCCCGTCGACGAGTCGATTCGAGTCGACGCTACGTATTCGGTCACCAACGTGACACCGGACCGACGGACGAGCCGCGGTATCACCCAGTACTACTACAGCGGACTGTCGGTGCCCGTGCCGGCGGAAGCGGTGGATGTCGGCGCCGTTCGGTCCGACGGTCGTACGCTCAATGTGAGCTTCGATGAAGAGGACGCCGATCAGTTCAGTCGGTTTGCTGCAGTCTCGTTCGGACGCAATGTGTTCTATCGAAAGACCACGACCTTCACGGTGTCATACCGGTTGCCATCGGGGGCGGCGCGATCGGACGACTCGGGCGTCCGAGTCAATCCGGCTTACGCCGTTTTCGGCGCCTACGGCGTCGGCGACCCCAATGCGGTGACGGTCCGGGTTGAAGTGCCGGCCGACTTTGATGTGACGGTCGAGGGAGGATCGGCTGAACTCGTAGAACAGGATGGTGTAAAGGTCTACGAGGTTGCCGACATCGAAAACCCGGAGGACTTTTTCCTGTTCGTGGTGGCTCGAAACGATGACGCCCTGTCACGTCGGGTGGTCGACATCGGTGACGATCGCAAGGTAGAGATTCTGCACTGGCCCGGCGACACCGAGTGGGCAGACTTCGTTGAGAACGAACTCGAGACAGGCTTCGTGGAGTTACAGGAACTGATCGGGCAACCGTTTGAGGACCAGAACCTGGAGATTATCGAGTCGGTCGATCCCTCCCTGCAGGGCTATGCCGGCTGGTATATCCCCGAAGACGAGTTGATCGAGGTCAGTGAGGATCTTGACCGATCGCTGATCTTGCACGAACTCTCCCACGCCTGGTTCAACGGCGATCTCTTTCAGGAACGTTGGATCACCGAAGGCCTGGCCGAGGAGTACTCCAGCCGCGCCTTGGAGGCATCCGGGGAGCGGCTTGACTGGCCAGCAGCCCCGTGGGGCAGTGAGAAGGACCGTCAGCAGCTGAACCGGTGGAACCCCTTTGTCGTCCCCGAAGACGAGCGTTTCGAGGTCGAACGCTATGGCTACAACACGTCCTGGTACGTCATTCGCCAACTCACCGATGAGATTGGCGTGGAGGCCATGAGCGAAGTCATCGATTCGGTGATGGACGGTGTCACGGCCTATCCAGGCGATGGCGAGGCCGAACCAGCGACCGGAATCGACAACAACTGGCGCCGCTTCCTGGATCTTCTCCAAGAGCAGGAGGAGTCTGAAGAAGCCGAGGATCTCTTCAGGAAGTTCGTGGTCACCGATTCTCAGAAGACCGTTCTCGATCGACGAGCTGAAGTGAGGCTCCGCTACCAGGAGGTGCAGACCGAGGGGGCTGAATGGGCACCCCCGGTTGGTCTTCGGGAACTCATGACTATTTGGAGGTTCGTTGATATCGACGACAGTTTCGACGCGATTTCGGAAACTCTCGCCGCCCGAGACCAGCTAGCCGAACAAAGCAACCCGTTGGAATTGACCGTCCCCGCGTCGCTCGAGGCGAGCTATGAAGGCGCCGAGGAGGTCGAGGACCTCGTCGATCTCACCGCCGAACTCCAAGGGTACGAACTGGCGGCGGGAACGATTGCGACCGCCGAAGCCGAGATGGCTGCTGACCGCGGGGTCATCGAACGCATCGGTCTCATCGACACCGACTACAACCCTTTGCTGCAGTCGGCCCGGTCGAGCTTCGAGGCAGGTTCTCCCCAGTCTGCAATCGGCGACGCTGAGAACTTGATCGCCGGGTTTGCGGCCGCCCAAGAACGCGGCACGGAACGGACGCTCTATGCGGGGGCTGCGCTGCTCGCCTTCGGGATGCTGGTTCTCGCGGCTGTGATATGGCGCCGACGGCGACGGACGCCAGAAGATGAGAGCGCTCCGAATTCAACGTTGGTCGAGGACAAGATTGGGGCAACGGCGACGGAGGTTCCGGCTATGGAACCGGCGAGTTCTTGGGTAGCTCCGGAACTGTCGGCCTCGTTTGGGACCACACCACGCGAGCCGGGCGGCGCACCCCCCTCTAGCGGGAGCTAGTCGGCCAGCGCCAGTCGAATAGTTTCCGGTCCTGACGGGGCTCGGCGTAGTCTCTTGCATGAGCGAATTGTCGGCAGAGATTGCGGTCATAGGTCTGGGTCTCATCGGCTCGGCGGCTATGAGGCACCTGGTGCTCGCTGGCAGATCTGTGGTCGGCATCGGTCCGGCGGAACCGGCCGACTGGGCCGTCCACGACGGACCATATGCGAGCCACTATGACAACGGGCGTATCACCAGACGCCTGGACGCTCGCCGAGAGTGGGCGATCCTCGCTCGCCGAGCGATCGAGCAGTACTCCACGATCGAAGCAGAATCAGGCATCGCATTTCACAACCCGGCCGGCCTCACGTTTGTACGCAAAGACCCCGAGGGCATAGCCAACCAGCGTGATGTTATTGATCACCTTGGATTGCCGGTGACCATTGGGAAAACCGAATTAGGCGACGGACCCCGCCATTACTCCTTCCCGGACAACTGGACAACCCTCACCGAACCAGCTCCGGCCGGCGCCATCGATCCTCGGGCGATGGTTAGGGCCCAAGTGATCGCCTCCGAGCGTCACGGCGCCACCGTCGTCGGGGAGCCCGCCCGTGTGCTTCGCCGAAGTGAATCAGGGTGGCGGATCGAAACGGCAACGAGCACCGTTGAGGCCAGTTCGGTACTGCTTGCCACGGGCGCCTACCTACAGGACCTCCACGATCTGGAGGTTCAGGCCAGCGTTCGACCCGAAGCCGTCATTCTCGGCAGGATCTCCGACGGCGAGGCGGAGCGGTTGTCGGACCTCGAATCAGTCATCTATCTGCTTGACCACCCGCAGATCGACGACGTCTACGTGTGTCCGCCGGTGCGGTATCCCGATGGTCACGTTCACATCAAAATGGGAGGTTCACACACCGCCGCCCGCGAGATGACCACGGAGTTGGCCAAACGAAAGTGGATGGCTGGTTCCGATGCCGACGAGCAGTTGTCCGTCATGACCGAGGTCCTGACCACGATCTTGCCCGACGTGGCATTCGAGTCCTTCCAGATGAAGCCCTGTCTCATAACCGACACCGCCTCAGGTCTTCCCTACGTGGACATTCTCGCCCGAGGTCTCTACATGGCTGCTGGGGGAAACGGCCACGCCGCAAAGAGTGCCGACGGGATTGGCGCGCTCGCGTCGGAGCTCATTTTGAACGAGGGTGGCTGGACCGATCCTGAACTGGCGAGGGACGCCTTTGCGGTTCGACTCGGCTCATGGTCGCCGAGCGAGGGCTCACGCCACGGCAACTGATCAGTTGGGGGAGCTGGCGTAGACGATTCGCTCCGATGGCCCGGCGGGCTCGGTAGCGACCGTCTCGATGCTCACCGCAAACCCGTCGGCGTCGGTTGGATCAACGTCCCAGGTTTGGTCGACCTCCTGTTGGTCGGGATCTCGGACGAAGCCGACAAACTCTGCGCCGCCGTCTACGAGCTTCCAGAGAACATAGATCTCGTCTTCACCGTCGAGCGGCACAAAGTCCTGATCGATAAAGCCGACTCTTCCCAGCGCGGCCGACTCGGCCAGCTGGGCCGGAGGGGCGTTGTCTGCAAGGTTTGTCAACGCAACCGTGGCGAGGTCGGAGGCGGCCGCCAGTTCGGCCGTAGGTGAGGTGCCGGTGCGACCGAGAACAGCGATGCTTCCCGCTATTACCGCCAACGCAGCTGCCAGTGCGAACAACGCGGCTCGGCTCCGTGACTCCGATCGACCTGCATCGTGGACCGGACGGGGATCGACACCGGCCGGATCGGAGAGCTGGTCGGGGAGTGCCATCAACCGATCCATCAGATCGTCGCTGACCGGACTTTGCTCATCGAGCACCGAAAGCGCCCCGGCTCCGCGTTGGAGGTTGGAGACTTCGGTCTGACAGTCATCACACGCGGAGAGATGTCGGGAGTATGCGTCGTATTCGTCGTCGGACAGTGCGCCCAAAACGAACACGCCAGCGAGTTCATGCATGGACTCGAACTCTTCAGATTCCATCGATTTCACCCACCAATCTCGCAAGCTGTTGCAGCCCTCGTCGGATCCGGGACTTCACTGTTCCTTCCGGCTCACCGAGCCGTTCCGCTACCTCTACGTACGTAAGGCCTTCGAAGTACGCCAATTCGATCGCCTTTCGTTGAGATTCACCCAATTGATCGAGTGCAGCCCGAACCTCGGACTGTCGCTCTTTCCGTTCCATTTCTTTACCAACGGTCGGCGAGACAGCGGCAAGCTGTTGTTTCATTGAGGTCGCGATTCTGGCGTGGCGGCCTTCGACTCGTAGATGATCGATGCTGGCATTGCGGGTGAGGATCGTCAGCCACGCGAACAAGTTGCCACGTTGAGCATCGAACTGAGCTGCCTTGGTCCACAGGTTGGAAAACACGACCTGGGCGACGTCCTCGGCCGCCTGGGGATTCTGGGTCAACTTGAGGGCCCTGCTGTACACAAACGACCCGTACTCTGACACCACGGTGGCGAAGGCGTTTCGGTCTTGCTGGGCGACACGGCGAACAAGGTTGTTTGCCTCGACCGAGCTCAGCGAGCCCGGATCTGTGAAGCCCTCTGCCACCGCCCAATCATGCCTTCGCTTCGGATCATTGCCACCGGGCCACCCTGACGCCAACGGGCCGGCCTAGGTCCGATGGCCTATTTCTGACGAGCGGTGTCCCCTACGAGTGCCCTGTCATGCGTAGAAGTCTTGTGACCACGAGGTCGCACGGAGATCGACGGAGGTCGCCATGACTACCGCAACCTGGACTGCAACCCGCTCGCGCAAGCGGGGCGCGGTCGCACCCATCGGAACGCCCACATACCCGGGTCTCACGCGCCTGGACTCGTTGTCTCGGCAGTATCGACAATTCGACGCCGACGCCGCTCCCGGGGGAAACATTTCCCTACTACTGCGAGGCGGGGACTACTTCGGTATCTACGTGGAGGTCTCCACCAACCGTGGGCGACGCCAGTTCAAGTTCATCCCCACCGATGCCCGCCCCCGACGCCGTCACGGCTATCGGTATCTGGCCGGCCTCGGGGCAACCGTTCGTGACGGGCAGTTGAATCCTCGGGTTCTGACGCTGGGCGCGATCGTCCGTGCAGTCGAGCCCGGCGTCGTGATCACTGAGGTCCGGTCGGTCTTTGTTCGAGTTCGTGGTCAGTTGGATATCTCGATGGACCGTGCACCTGTAGCGGGCATCGAGCCAGCGCCCACGCCCACCACTTCGGTCCCAACGCCCGATACTCCACCGACGTCGCCCTCCGCCACCTCGACGACAACCTCGATCACAACAACGTCTATCGCAACAACCTCGACCAGCACAGGATCGCCCGTCCCGGTCGACCCCGACGGTCCGATACGCACCGCAGCCGCGGTGCGGTTCCTTAATCAGGCAACCTTTGGGGCAAGCCACGCGGCAATCACTGAACTGCAGAGTATTGGGACCTACCAGGCGTGGATCGAGGCCCAGATGCGGGCACCGATCTCGCTGACCCAGCCATGGACCGAAGCCAACTCGAACGGATCGAATTCGGCGTACCGGCACTACGTCTGGTGGGAGAACGCTCTCACGGGGCCAGACCAGCTCCGACAGCGAATAGCGTTCGCTCTGAGCCAGATCTTCGTGATCTCCGATCTCGACTACCTCCTCAGCAATGGCCAGTACGGGGTCACCCAGTACTACGACATGCTGGCCAGGAACGCGTTCGGCAACTTCCGAGACCTGCTCGAGGAAGTGACGTTGCACCCCGTCATGGGGATCTACCTCAGCATGGTTCGAAACCAGCGGGCTGATCCCGTTCGAAATATCCGTCCCGATGAGAACTTCGCTCGGGAAGTACTCCAGCTGTTCAGCATCGGGCTGTACGAGCTGTCATCGGATGGAACGGTTCAGACACGTTCAGGAGTGCCTATTCCGTCGTTCGATCAAGAAACCGTCGAGAACTTCGCCAGAGTCTTTACCGGTTGGAACTTTGCCGACACCGGTTCGTGGGACTCGAACCGCGCTCGCGATCTCCGCTTGCCGATGACGCCGTTCGAGGACTACCACGACACCTCTGCCAAGACCCTTTTGCGGGGCACAACCCTGCCAGCTGGCCAAGGTGCTCGCGAGGATCTCGGGGCCGCGTTGGACAACATCTTCGACCATCCCAATGTTGGCCCATTCATCGCACGACAACTCATCCAAAAGTTGGTGACGAGCAATCCGAGTTCGGGATATGTGGGCCGAGTGGCCGCCGCGTTCAACAACAACGGTTCAGGAGTTAGAGGCGACCTCGGGGCGGTGGTGAACGCCATCCTCATTGACCCAGAGGCTCGCTCCGGCCATAGGACGGACCCGACAACCTTCGGCAAGGTCAAAGAACCGATCATGCGTCTCACCCAACTGTGGCGAGCGTTCGACGCCTTCCCAGGTCCAACCGCTGAGGGCCGGTACCGAACTCGCTTCAGAACTCTGGATGCAATCAGCTCGGTGTTCGGTCAGGCGGTGCTCGAATCTCCGTCGGTCTTCAACTTCTTTCGGCCCGACCATCCGCTGGAGCCCGGCGGTGCCTTGGTTGCGCCGGAAAGCCAGATCCTCTCCGAGGTCAACTTGGCGACGACCAACAACATGCTGTTCGCCCAGGTCTATGGCCTGAACAACCGAGTGGAAGGCCAGGGAAATCAAACGTTCATCACAATTGATCGAGAGATGCAGCTGGCATCTAACCCCGTTGAGCTTGTGGACCATCTGAACGACCTGTTGATGGCCGGATCGCTCTCATCTGACTTTCGAACCGCGCTGGTCCAGCACCTGAACACCCATCCAAGCGACGACGAAGGGCTCCTCTACCGGGTCATGGACGGCATCTTCTGCATCGTTGCCTCTCCCTTCCATCACGTCCAACAGTGAGAAACGAGTTCACGACCATGACGAACCAGCCAGCCAAATCCCACCAGAACCTCCAAATATCTCGGCGCCGCTTTCTCTCGGTAGCAGGTGCTGCCGGAGCGGGTGTCGCAATGGCAACCTTGCCCTTCAGGCAGTCGGTGGCCCATGCCCAGGGTGATGCTCGAAGTCTCGTCTGCGTTTTCCTCTCCGGAGGTGCGGATTCAGCCAACATGTTCGTCCCACTCGGGTACGGCGAGAGCGGCAAGGACTACGGGACATATCGGGCGACCCGCGGTGCGTTAGCGATTTCGCAAGACTCGCTGATCCCGTTTGCAAACGGAGATTTTGGGTTCCATCCCGGACTTCCGGGCCTGGCCGCCATCGCTCAGCAGAATCGGCTCGCCGTGATCCAGAACGTCGGACCGCTTGCCCGGCCCACGACACGGGCCGACGTTGAGGCGCAGAGGTCCCTTCCCGAAACGCTGTTTGCTCACGACGCACAGGCGAAGCTCTGGCAAACCGCTCGACCCACACTGACAAGCTCGCGAGGGTGGGGCGGTTCGATCGGGGCCGCAATCAACGGAGCAGCAGATATCGCTCCAGCCTTCTCGATCGGAGGTTCTAACATCTGGCAGTCGGCCCAAGGAGCTCCCTACACCCGACTGTCGCCGACCGTGTCGATCGAACGGCTCAACGGGTACGACGCATCCACCCGATCGTGGATTCCGTCCTTCGGTGGCGTGGAGGAGGTTCTGGGACAGTCGATTCGTCTTGCCCGCCAATCGGGGTCCGCCCTCGAACGGGCAATGGGTGACTCGATGGAGCACGCCATCCTGACGACCGAGCGGCTCCAGGCCGCGACGGCGAACTCGGCCGACAACAACGTGGGAATGGACGAGATTGGCGGAAATCGCCTAGGTCTTCAGCTGCAGATGGTGGCGCGTCTGATTCGCAATCGAGAAGCCCTCGGGATGTCGCGACAGGTGTTCTTTGTTCGCATGGGCGGCTGGGATACCCACGGCGAACAAGCAACACGATTCCCGGCCCTTCTTCGTCAGTTCGACCAGGCGCTGACGTCATTCAACCAAGGTCTCGACTTCCTCGGAGTTGCGGACTCGGTCACTACGTTCACCGCGTCCGACTTTGGGCGCACACTCACCAGCAACGGCGACGGGACTGACCACGGATGGGGTGGGCATGCGTTTGTCATGGGCGGAGCGGTACGACCCGGCACCTATGGCACCTTTCCGAGCCATGCCGTGGTCGACAATCCCGACGACACCGGTGATCGGCGAAGCAATTTCGCCGGTCGGATCATTCCGACAACCGCTGTGGCCCAGTACGGGGCCACGCTGGCTCGGTGGATGGGACTGAGCGAGACCCAGCTCGACCGAGCCTTCCCAGAGCTGGGCAATTTCGCGAGCCGTGACCTTGGTTTCCTGAACAGCTAGGTTCCGAAGCTCCCAGGGGTTCGGGTAGGACTAGATCGCAGCGAGTCGACCCGCGGTCTCGGTCAGGCGGGACCGGATCTCATCGGTCTCCGGGCCACCGTCGACGATCTCAAGGTCATAGACCATCGCCAGTTGGGCGATCTGGCCGGTTGCCTGCCCAATCCCGGACACTTTCATTTCGAACTCGACAAATCCACCGACCTCAGAGGCCGTCTCATCGGCATACCACGGAACCCGGTCGTGGAGCTCCTGCAGGGTGGTGGCTACTCGCAACGTGACGGTGATCGATTGATTGCCGCCGAGGTTTGACGCAACGAATGCCGCGGGGTCACCACCGGGGATGGGCCGCTGGTTGAAGCGGACCCCTGCCAGCCGAGCGTTGGTCATTCTGTCGAGCCGAAATGTCCGCCAGTCCTCCCGTCGACTGTCCCAGGCGAGCAGATACCAGCGTTGATCGATCGCCACGAGTCGGTGCGGTTCCACCAGGCGCTCGGTCTCATCGCCGGCCTTGCTCAGGTACGTGAAACGCATTTCTTCTGAGTCCCGGCACGCCGCAGTTGCGACCAGAATCGTATTGACGTCGGCTTGTTCGCGTTGCGATCTTGGCCATCGGTAGGTGGAAACGTTCGACGTAATTGCGTTCGTTCGGCGTCGAATTCGATCCGGAAGTAGCGCTTCCAGTTTGGCGAGCGCACGGAGCGCCGTTTCTTCGATGCCTTCAACCGGAGCCGACGTCGCAGACCACAGACCGACGGCCAGCGCAACGGCCTCGTCGTCATTCAGCATGAGCGGTGGGAGATCGCTGCCGGCGGCCAGTTGATACCCACCTTCGACGCCGGGTGTGGCGTCCACCGGGTAGCCGAGACCGCGGAGTCGGTCGATGTCGCGCCGAACGGTGCGCTCGGTGACTCCCAGGTCGCTTGCCAATTCGCTGCTTCGCAATCGGCGGTGGGTCTGCAGCATCGACAACAGCTGGAGCACTCGGGATGTTGGATCGGTTCGTCCCGCAGCCGGATCTTTTTCCATTTTCTGATCATCCTCACATTGCGGACAGATTCTGACCCTTTCTAGTGTGGCGTTCATGCTCACAAACACCTCCCCGGCAATAGAGGCCCACGGGCTAAGCAAGCGTTTTGGTGACGTCGTCGCACTGGATGGACTGGACCTCGAGGTCCAGCCGGGGCGAGTCCTGGGTTTGCTCGGTCCCAACGGCGCCGGCAAGACAACTGCGGTGTCGATTCTCACCACACTGCTCGAACCCGATAGTGGCTCGGCCACCATCGCGGGGGCTGACCTCGCGACCCAACCGGGTTTGGTTCGGGAGCGGATCGGTCTGTCGGGCCAATACGCAGCCGTCGATGAGGTGCTCACCGGCCGTGAGAACCTCCAGATGATCGGCCGGCTCTATCATCTGGGCAAGAAGGCTGCCAAGGCTCGCGCCCAAGAACTCCTCGAGCGATTCGAACTCACCGATGCTGCCGATCGGCCAGCCAAGGGGTATTCGGGAGGAATGCGGCGTCGTTTGGATCTCGCCGGCTCGTTGGTAGCGGCGTCGCCGGTCTTGTTTCTCGACGAGCCGACCACCGGCCTTGACCCACGCAGTCGTTTGGAGCTCTGGGACATCATTCGAGAGCTGGTAGCCGACGGCACCACGCTCCTGCTCACGACCCAGTACCTGGAGGAGGCCGATCAGCTCGCCAACGACATCGTCGTTATCGACAAAGGACGAGCGATCGCACGCGGCACCAGCGATGAACTGAAAGCCCAGATGGGAGGCGAGCGGCTCGAACTGATCATCAGCGATGAAGCCGATCTGGACCGAGCGAAGTCTTTGCTGGCGGCCCACACGCCGTCGGGTCGGGTCGATGATGTAGAAGTTCGTCCCTCCACCCGCACCCTATTGAGCCCGGTCGCCCACGGCATTGAGACGCTCGCGGCGGTCATCGACCAGCTCGGCTCGAACCGAATTGCCGTATCCGACATTGGGCTTCGCCGACCCACTCTCGACGACGTCTTCCTCACGCTCACCGGCGAACCTGCCGCCCAAAGCCCCAAGCCAACAGACCCGGCTGCTACCGCCCTAACAGAAACGATTAACGCATGACCTCCCTCGCCCACACCGTGAACGACATCGCTGTCGTCGCCCATCGCAACGTGATCAAGATCACCCGGGTTCCCGAGGTTCTGGTGTTCGTTCTTCTGTCGCCGATCATGTTTGTCTTGCTGTTTGCGTACGTCTTCGGCAACTCAATCAACATCGAAGGAGTCAGCTATCGCGAGTTCTTGATCGCTGGAATTTTCGCCCAAACGGTGGCCTTCGGCGCAACGTTTACTGGCGCGGGGATTGCTGAAGATATGCAGAAGGGAATCATCGACCGCTTCCGTTCGCTGCCGATGTCGCGCTCGGCAGTACTGGTGGGGCGAACCCTCAGTGATGTGATTTACAACGTGCTGTCGCTCATCATCATGTCGCTCACCGGCCTGCTCGTGGGGTGGCGGATCAGGGGATCAATTCTCGAAGCGTTGGGCGGCTTCCTGCTACTGATCACCTTCGCCTACGCCCTTTCGTGGGTGATGGCCTATGTCGCTCTCCACGTCCCGAGCCCCGAGGTGATCAACAATGCCTCGTTCATGGTGATCTTTCCGCTCACGTTCATCGCTAACACCTTTGTTCCGTCCGACGATCTTCCCGGACCGCTGCGGACCTTTGCTGAGTGGAACCCGGTGTCATCGGTAACCCAAGCGTCACGCGAACTCTTTGGCAACATCCCTGCCGGGACGCCCGAACCCACGGCCTGGCCTCTCGCCAACCCGGTCATATACACGCTCATCTGGTCCGTCGTGATCGTCGCGATCTTCCTGCCGCTGAGCGTCAACCGATACAGCAAACGGGCCAAGGGGTAATGCTCGTAGGGACGGGGCCGATGGCCCCGCCCCTGTGTTAGCTGCGATCTCCCGAGTCACCCAGGTAGATACGAGCGTTGCCGTTGGTTCCCAGCCGCTCCATGGCCTCGATCTCTCGAAGCCGCAGAAGCGCAGGGTTGTCGGCGTATGCCTGGGCGCCCTCGGCGCGGAGCCGTAGCTCATCGGCCTCGGACTCGGCCTCGATCCGTGCGATCTCGGCGTCGGACTCGGCCCGAATGCGTCGAGACTCCGCATCGGTTCGGGCCTCCACCAGCTTGGCCTCAGACAGACGCTCGGTCGACAAAACCTGGTTCATGATCGTCTGAAGGTTTCCCGGAAACACCAGGTCCTTCACATCCGAACGCAGGATCTCTACGCCATAGTTTGCAGCCTCGGCCTGGACCTCACCCAGGATGTCGGTCGATAGCTGGTTCCGGTTGGTCAAAATGGCTTCCAACGTCATCGTTGCCAGCGATCGACGGGCCGCCAGCTGTACGTCGGAGTACAAACGGTCCTCATACGACGCCACCCGCTGCATCGCCGCAACAGGATCGGTCACCTGGAACTGGGTCACCATCGTGACTCGAACCGCGACCTTGTCCGAGGTCAGGATCTCCTGACCCTTGATCGTAAGCTCCCGCTGACGCATATCGATCAGCCGGACACGAACATCGGGGCCCTTGCGAAAGAACGTGCGCTGCTTGATCTCGTGGCGGCCAGCTTCCAACACGTCGGTGAGACGGCCATCCTCATATCGAAGACCCCGATGGGTGTCCTCGATGACGATCGACGTCGGTCTGTTGTACTGCATAGTGTTGGTGTGGTTCATCGCGCACCTCCATGGCGAGCGGGTAGTCGATTGCGAAATTGGTACCGGGACAGGACCCGATGTGAGGGACGGCATTAGTCAAGACAGGAGAGTCGAGAGACGGGAGTCGAACCCGTCGTAGGTAGCCACGTTGAGTGCCGCCTCTGAGTGCCGCCGGCACCGGGGGTCACCGTAAAGCATGCCGACCGATCGCGCTCCGGAATTATTGGTTCGATCCCGAACCGCAGACCTAGATTGACTTGATGAGCCCTGATCTTGTCGTCGGAATGAAGCACAGCATCACCTACACGGTGCCCGAGACCAAGACCGTGCCGCATGTCTATGAAGACTCCGGCGACTTTGCCGTTATGCCTGCCGTTTTTGCGACCGCGTTCTTAGTTGGGCTGTTGGAGCGAGCGTGCCTTGAAGCACTGATTCCCTACCTCGACTGGCCCAACGAGCAGACGGTCGGTACCCACATCAATGTGTCGCACACCGCTGCGACCCCACCCGGGTTAACCGTCACCGTCAACGTTGAATTGATCGAGATCGACCGGCGGCGATTGCTCTTCAGGGTCGCAGCCAACGACGGGGTCGACGACATCAGCACCGGAACCCACGAACGATTCGTCATCGATGCAGCCAAGTTCACCGCCGGGGTCGCCGCGAAGGCAGCAGGTTAAGCATCGGGCCTTGGCCTCCCGGCCGCATGCGCAATCAAGGGGAGCAAGATCACGCAGGGGCCGGGAGGAGTGGTTAACCCGCACGAACAACGCTATGTGGCTCACATTTCGCCTGTGTAAACACAGAATGAACAGACGCCGCACCATTGAAGTCCGGTTGTGCTTTGATCTTGTGGTGCCAACAGGTAGTGGGAGAGTTGCTGCCGTTGTTCTTTCAATGGTGGCGGCCGGCTGCTCGACTACCACCTCCGTTGACGCTCCGATCGTCGCCGGTGTGACCCAGTTGACCGATGCCGCTGCCCCTAGCTCCGCCGCACCAACATCGATCGAAGTCCCCGAGACCTCAACCCAACCGATGCCGACGACCCAAGTCGTGCCGACGCCCACATCTACACCCACACCGCGGTCTGAACTCGACGCAGATCTCGCGTGGATTTCAGCAAGTCTGGGATCGAATGTGCAGATTTCTGCTTCGGTACGCACGCTGGATGGTGCCGAGATATGGGCGCTGAACGCGCATTCGCGTCTGCATCCCGCCTCGAACCAGAAGCTCGTGGTGGCCGCCGGCGTTCTGGAACTGCTCGATTCCGAGCATCGCTTCACCACCGAAGTCTCGATCGACGCTGATAGCCCTGGGTCTCTGTTTGTGCGGGCTGGAGGCGATCCGACGATGACCTCGGTGCGGCTCGCCGAGCTAGCGAATGAGGTGGCTGCTGCGACCTCGGGATCGTTTGATCGTTTGGTTGTGGATACCGGTCGGTGGCAGACCGCATACCGGGCGCCGGGGTGGCAGGACTGGCATATCCCCACCTACGTCGGTCCGTTGAGCGCGTTCATGCTGGACGACAACCGCTGGAACAAGTCGGAGGATTTCATCGCGGCGCCAGACTTGACAAACGCCAGCCGATTCGCCTCGCTGTTGCGATCCGCCGGTGTGGCCGGAGGCCTCGTTCCCGAACTGGGCTCGGCGCCGCAGTCGGGCACCGTTGTGGCTGCTTCCGCATCCCAACCGGTGGGACGCCTGGTGGTGTCGATGATGAGATCCAGCGACAACCAGACCGCTGACGCCCTGGTGAGAGAGCTTGATGCGGTGGGTGGCAGCGGGGCAACTACCTCCGGAGGCCTCAATCGGATCCGTTCCGCGCTGCGCTCGTCTGGCGTCACGCTCGACGGAATCGACGGCGATGGGTCCGGGTTGAGCAGGGCCAATCTTCGTTCCGCCTCTGAGTGGACGGGACTCCTGGCGACGGTGACCGACGAGCCCTGGTTTGACGACTTTCACACCGCGCTCCCGGTCGCCGGTCGGTCGGGCACGCTGTCGGCCCGATTGCAAGCTGTGCCGACCTTGGGGAACGTACGGGCCAAGACCGGCACGATCATCGGCGGTCGGTCGCTGTCGGGCTACCTCACCCTGGCGTCCGGCGAAGACGTGGCCTTCAGCATCGTGGTGAACGGCGATGGGAGTCATGACATGCTCGACGAGATCGATCGCTGGGTCGAGGCGCTCGCAGCCGGAACGCTCAGCTAGTGCACCCGCGAACTGGGCTCTTGGGACGCGAGTTCGGTGTGTTTGCGAAGGTTCCAAAGAGGGAAGACCGCCAAACACATCACCACGAATCCGACGATTGCCACGGTGGCGAAGCCCTCCCGAACCGCATCGGCGATCTGTGGTCCAGCATCGATGTCTTCGCCGGCCAAAAGCTGCTGAACCGGCTCTACCGATCCCAGGTTCTGGCCAACCACCAGGAGCAGGATGGCCCCGCCGCCTGCGGTACCTAAGGTAAATCCTTGGTTGCGCATGAACTGATGAGCCGCACCAGCTCGACCGATCTGGCGCGGTTCGGTGCAGTCTCGCAGCAATGACCACGCCGAGTTTGTGGCGAGGCCGATCCCGGCACCGCCAGCGAACAGTCCCGCGAAAACCCCCGCCACCGGCCAGTCGAGCAGTCCGAACGTTGCGGTTGCTGCAGACCCAACAATCCCGGCGGCTAGTCCAACGGTCATGACGTCCACGCCGGTCATCCGGGCCTGCAGAACGCTGGAAAGATTGGCGCCGCTGGTCCATCCCATGATGAAAAACAAGACCGCCCACGCGGCCGAGTCGGCCGACCACCCACGCCCAGCCGACACATACAACGTCACGTAGATGTTGGTTCCGAACGCAGCAGCGATCATCAGCGAAGGGGTGAGCCCGAGGCTTCGGTAGGGGTGTCCGGCGACATGCTCGAGGCGAAGGACCGGCCGTTCCACTCGTCGGGCCCGAACCACAAAGAGTCCAACCGCCAAGGCAGTGATCCCCAGAAGCGGGATGGACCGGACACCGAGCTCGTCGACGGCGGCGATCGTGCAGAAGGTGACGACACCCGCCAGGGCTGCGCCAATCCAGTCGATCGACGGCGCTTCGGCACCGGGTTGACGCTCGGGGAAGGTGTCCCGGCCAGCCACTAGGCAGGTGAGGCCGAGCGGAAGGTTCACGAAGAAGATCCATCGCCACGACGCAACATTGAGCAGGAGTGCGGCCAGTGCAGGAGCAGTGGCACCCATCAAACCCCAGATGGTCGAGTTGGCTGCAAAGGCTCGTGGCGTGAGCGATGTGGGATAGGCCAGGCTGACGGCGGCGATACTGCTCGCGAAGAGCCCACCCGACGCAGCTCCCTGTATTAGGCGGAGGACGATCAGCACAAAGATGTTGCTAGCCAAGCCCGCCCCGAAGCCAGTGACGGTGAAAAGGATGGTGGCCGCGACGAAGACCCGGCGGGACCCGACGGCATCGACCAGGGGCCCGGCGATAATCGTGCTCAGACCCGACGCAAAGAGGTACGAGGTCACGATCCAGGGGAGAAGATCGATTCGACCAAGGTCTGCAGCCAACTGGGGGAGTGCCGCCGCGACCGCAGTCCCCTCGAAGGCGACAACGGCGACGCCCATGTAGATCGCCACCGAAATCTTGCGGTACTGCGGCGACAACAGACCGGGTTCGGATGGCACCCGACCACGGTATCGACGCGACAAAGGGGCTCCCTTCGGTAGTGAAGGAAACCCCTTTGACGTTGGTGTGCTTAGCCTGCCAGTTTGGCTTCGAGCTTGTCGATGGCCATCTTCCAGCCGCCGGCCCCGGGGGAGTCCTCGGGAACACCGACGTGGGTCATGACCATCTTGGTTCCGCCGTCAGCCGCACTGAGTTCGACAACGACCTGGGTCTCCATCGGAGTTCCCGCGGGCATCCCCATGGACTCCGGTGTGAGTGGTGTGCCGTCGGCATCGCACAGCGCATCGGTATACACCAGCCGTGACGTTGGCTCGACCTCGGTGAACGTGCCGGTGAACCACATCTCCATCGGCCCGTTGGGGGTTTCCATCGCCATGCAGATCAACCGTTTGCCGCCGACCTGAACGTCCATGTCTGCCGTGGGAATGCTGGCACCCATGGGGCCGTACCACGAGCCGAAGTGCTCGCCTTCGGTCCACATCTGCCACACCAGTTCGATAGGTGCGTCGAAGGTTCGTTCGATCACTGTTTGCGGGATTTCACTCATGGTTGAGTCTCTTTCTGCTTGCCTTGTAGTTGTTCTAGATAGGTGTCGAGGCGGTCGAAGCTGGCTTCCCAGACCGCACGATATTGCTCGGCCCAGTCCGAGACTTCTTGGAGCGGTGCAGCGTCGATGCGGCACGGCCGGTATTGAGCTCGCTGGGTCTGGGTAATGAGTCCGGCCCGCTCCAGCACCTTGATGTGCTTGGATATCGCCGGTAGCGACATGTCGAAGGGCTCGGCGAGTTCGTTGACACTGGCTTCACCATCGACGAGGCGACCAAGAATCGCCCGCCGAGTTGAGTTTGCGAGTGCGGCAAACGTTGCGTCGAGACGGTCATCGATCGTTGCGGTTGTCATGCGTGGCCTCGCTTTCTCGAAGTTGCCGATTCTCGATCGATCATGATTAACCTTTGGGTTAATTAACTGATCAGTAAACTATGGCTACCCGAGGCCCGTGTCAAGCCCAAAACGAGAACTGGTGCCCGGCCCACCGGTTCGGGTGGTCGGACACCAGTAGTTGGACCGGTGCGTTGGTCAGCAGGCTCGGCCGGCCATCCCCGCCATCTTGGTGACGATGTCAGCATCGTCTGCGGTAGCGACTTCGGCATCGAAGATTCCAGGGCGACGAGCTCCATCGCCAAATGCCTTGATGCCGTGGTAGGCACCAGCAGCAAGATCAGACGGAACAACCGGCGTCTGATTGAGGGCGGTCGCAAGGTCCCAGGTGTGGACGGTGACATCCATGGTCATGATCTGCAGTGAGTTGTCGAGTGGTTGTTCTCCACCGAAACCCTGAACGATCGTTTGGAGCGCGCCCGGCTGATCAAGAGCGGCCAGCACTGCATCTCTCGCCTCGGCCCACGACTCCTGTGGGTTGGCACCCGCAACCTCGGCCTCTGCCATCTCTGCGGGTCCATCGGCGCCGGCGGCCTGGCTACGGACGCGTTTCAGGCCAAAGATCGTGTGTCCCAAGACCTCGCGGGCACTCCAAGCCTCGCACGGAGACTGGGCGTCCCAGTCGCTATCGGAGGCCCGATTGACCACGGCATCCATCGCATAGATCGCCTTTGTGTAGTTTCGAAGATTGTCGCTCATGGCGTCAGTACATCAGCGAGTGGAAGCTCTGGCAACGGGGAGTCTCTTCTTGGGCTTGCGGGTAGTTTCGAGTGATGGCTGTTCGGGTGGGTGTTTTTGGGACGAGTTGGTGGGCGGACACGATGTATCTGCCGCCGCTGACCAACCATCCGGATGCCCAGGTTGTTGCGGTGTGTGGACGTCGAGCGGAGCCCGCCGAAGAGTTTGCGTCCCAGTGGGACATCCCACATTGGTTCACCGACCCAGAAACGATGTTGCAGGAGGTCGAACTGGACGCCGTGGTTATCGCTACCGCGAACGACAGCCACCACCCGCTCGCACTATTGGCCCTGCAGCACGGATTGCACGTCTTGTGCGAAAAGCCGCTGGCACTCGATGCAACTCAAGGGGCCGAAATGGTCCAAGCCGCGGCGGCGTCGAATGCGATCACATTGGTGCCGTTCACCTATCACTACATGCCGGTTAACCAGTGGGTTCAACGGCTGGTGGCGGAGGGCTACGTGGGCAGGCCGCTGCACGCGAACCTGCGGTACTACACCGGCTTTGGATTCGACGACAGCTACTCGTGGCGATTCGATCGAGAGATCGCGGGTTCGGGAATCATTGGTGACATCGGGTCCCACTTCATCCACCTCGCGCGCTTTTTGCTAGGAGAGGAAGAAACATCAATCTCGTGCATGGCGTCCACCTTCACCGAACGCCCGGCCCGCCCCAACGGCACCGAGTATGAGCGCCTGGAAGACAGCGCGGCCATGAACATCCGGTACCGATCTGGGGCGTATGGAATCATCCAGGTTAGTTCAGTCTGCTGGGAGGGAACCCCGTTTGGGCAGACCCACCATCTTGAGATACACGGAGATGCTGGGACAATCTATGCCACCTGCGACTGGGACACGGTCCAAGAGGTTCGCGGTGTGAAGCGTGGCGAGGACGGGGGACCGCACGCTCTCCCGATCCCTGATGACATCTGGAATGGCGTGCGCCGCGACACTGTCCACAACACCTATCGGGACCTGTTCCGCAACACCGATGTCATGACCCGCGGCTGGGTGACCGCGATTTCTGAGGGTCGACCAATCTCGCCCGACTTTGCCGAAGGGCAGTCGATCCAGCGGGTCCTTGACGCCGCAGTCGAGAGCGCCGCCACGGGAGGGTGTCCTATCTCGTTGGCTCAACCCGAGGAGCAGAGTTAAGGAGACTCGAGCAGCTCCTTCAGCCGTTGATAGTCGGCCTTCACCGACCGCCGGACCAGAAGCTTCGTCAACGGGTTGAAAAGTTTCATCAGGCCACCCGGCTCTCCGGCCACAATGGCCCTCACGACACAGCTTTCGTTCGTCGTTGGCGTGACGGCGCGCGTTATGTCCAACGGGAAGGTGCTCTTGGTGGAGATGATGCGAATGTGGCGCCCCGGTTCGAACTCGGTGACCCGGAAACTACTCAAGATCTCCTTGCCGCCGAATCCTGCGACCTGGTCGTAGGTGGACCCCACCGCAATCGGCGGAGCGCTTGTCCACACACACGATTGCATCCCCTTCTGCCACGTGGTGTTCAGGCTCATGTCGCTGACTACCTCAAACACTTCGCTTGCTGGCCGGTCAATCGCAATATCGGTCTGGAGGCGCACGTGCGCAGACTAACAGCGACGCTGTCGAGCGTCAGTGGCCGATCCGTTTGGCCCATTCAAGGTTTTTCCTCAATAGGCCGAACGATCTACCAATGTTTACTTCTGCCGCTCGCCTCTCCGCCCCTCTTGCTGCCCTTCTGATGGTAGGCACGGCCGTTCTCGGTTTCGGCTCTGCGGCTTCGGCCGCTGAGGCCGATTCGATTCAGGCTGTCTATGTCGTCGCCAGTGATGTCACGCCGGTTGCCAACCGCCAAAGTGCTATCGCCGCCAATATCGAAACGGTGAACCAGTGGTTCGCGGAACAAACGGGCGGTCGGACCCCAATCTTCAATCGAGACGGAGCCGGTTCGATTTCGGTGCCCATCGTGACATTGGCCGAATCAAAGGCCAC
Source organism: uncultured Acidimicrobiales bacterium (assembly GCA_938029215.1). GTDB lineage: Bacteria > Actinomycetota > Acidimicrobiia > Acidimicrobiales > SZUA-35 > JABDIY01. The sequence goes on from CALHFG010000093.1 coordinate 35,421, forward strand.
GATCGCCGGTTCCTTGGACGGTGACGCAACATTCGAAGCCCAAATCGAAGCCGCCGTCGCTGGCGCAAGCGACAGTCGATTGTTCATCGTCTACGAAGGGACCGAGTCCAGCGGAGCTTGTGGCTATGCCGGCCGTCTGTTGGTGATCCCAACCGAGAACTGCAACATATTCCCAAACGCATCGGCGAGGTTTCCCTACGGCATCACCTACTTGATGGCCCATGAGCTGACGCACATGCTCGGTGCGGTTCCGTCGTGTGCTCCGAACTACCTCCCCGGCGGTCACCTCACCGGTGATCCTCGAGACATTCTCTATCAGCCCACTGCAACGACGCCGGGACGCGACTGGCAGAACCTCATGCTCGATCCCGGCAATGACGACTACTTCAACCACGGCCGCAGCGACTGTCGCGACATTGCCGATAGCCCACTGCTGTCCGCCGCACCCGATACCGAACCACCAGTCACCGACCCGTCGGGCTTCAACGGAGCGATGTCGACGGCGACAACCATCGAGGAACTACGGGCGTCGACCACCTACAAGCCCGCCGAGCACGGCGACATCCTTCGGCTCTATCGAGCGGTGTTTAACCGAGAGCCTGATGTTGCGGGAGCGAAGTACTGGATCGACGAGATCGCCGAGGGCCGGAACGTGGGCTTTGAAGAAATCGTGACCTACATCGCTACGCCGGATCAGCCTGAGTTCGCGGCCGCCTACGCCGACGTCGCAACGAATTCCCAGTTCCTTACCCGGGTCTATGACAACATGCTCGGCCGGGTGCCGGACGTCGACGGGTTCAACTATTGGCTCGGGCTCATGGACAATAGCGGCCTTACCCGACCTGAAGCTGTGCGCTGGGTCTCGGAGAGTCAGGAATTCGAGAACCTCTACCCGTACGAAGCGCTGGTCCGGTAGGGCTACAACCTGGTCCGGTAGGGCTACAACAACGTGGTGAAGCTGATGCGGTTGTTGGCCGCCCTGGCGTCGATGGCTTCCTGGCTCGAACCCTTGTCTTCGGGGAACGCTAACTGGCTCTGGCCGAGGCCGGATCGCAGCTCTGGGTTTCAAACGCCAACAGCAGTGACTCCGCCTCCTCGTCGAGTGGCTCAAAAATCCCATTGGGCGAGAGTATGAACAACAAGTCCAGACGACCGGCCACGATATGGCCGACCGCGATATCCGAGCCTGTCAGTTCTGAGGTGGTCGGCCCGGCGAACACGAGAAACCTTCCGGGCAGCTGGGGCGACTCGTCGGCAAGCTGACAGGTCTGCTGGACCCGCACTTCAAACAGCGAAGCGAACGGATAGGAGTTGATGAACTCAGCGCTGTTCGTCACGAAGAACACGGTCTCGTGGCGAGGTAAACGAACGTTCTCGGGATTGTTGCCGTGAAGGTTTGTGCCATCGACGAGATCCAACCAATAGTCACGACCGGCTTGGTCATAATTCCGGCCGAGAACATTGCTGTACATCTCGGTCACGAACTCTTCATTGGTCTTGTCTGCGTAGGTGTTGGCCCACTCTTGAGATTCGGCCATGAATCCGGCAATCGCAAAGACCGAGAATCCTCGGTTGTTGATGTCTATCCAGTACTTTGCTCCGTCGAGGTCGGGAGCGCGGCCAAAGATTGCTTGATACAAGCGCAGGATCTGAGCGTGAGATTTCTGGTCGTAGTCGAACTGGTCGAGAAGATCTTCGATCGACGTTGCATCCTCGACAGCGGCGCCCGCCGGGGCGACAGCACTCAGCAGGAGAAAAACCGTAACCAACGCCGCTATCGATCTCCGCATACGGGAATAGTACGAACTGCACCGGTCTCGGCCAAATTAAGATTCTCTGCAAAACGCAAAGAACCGCCGGCAAAGCCGACGGTTCCTTACCTATTCGAATTCGGTGATCAGACGACGCGAACGTTCTGAGCCTCGTCACCCTTACGGCCGGGGGCGACGTCGAACTCTACGGTCTGACCTTCGTCAAGTGACTTGTAGCCGTCACCCGCAATGTTGGAGTAGTGAACGAAGATGTCGTCCTCTCCGTCACGTGAGATGAAGCCGAAACCTTTTTCGACGTTGAAGAACTTAACTTTTCCTTGCATATCTGTCTTTCGATTTGAGCAAACCTGATGTCGCTCCTACATCTACCCTAGGTCGCTCAGGCCCCAAACCTCCAATTGTTTGACAGAGGATCCTGAGACTGACCCGAATTTGCCGGCCTGACCAGCAAATCCGCAGGTCAACGGCGAATGGTCCCAGATCGTCCCGAAGGTCCACTTTTGGCCCGTCGGTGTTCACTAGGGTCTGTTGCGAAATCATTACGGCGAACATCCCTAAGGCGCGACAGATTCCAATGAAAACGAAATTGCTCACTCTTCTTTGCGCGGCCCTCATGGCTGCGTTGACCGCCGCGGTGGCTCCCTCGGTCGCCTCGGCCCAGGAACGTCCCACGTGTGAGAGGTCTGATTCTGATCCTGATGGGGATGGCTGGGGTTGGGAGAATGGCCGGAGTTGCAAGGTGGCTCCGAACCAGCCGACGAACGATGGCCATCCCACATGTGAACGATCCGATTCGGATCCTGATGGTGACGGGTGGGGTTGGGAGAACGGTCGCAGCTGCAAGGTGCGTCCCGGTCAGGCTGGGCCCGCTAATGGGGGACATCCCACGTGTGAGCGGTCTGATTCGGATCCTGATGGCGACGGGTGGGGTTGGGAGAACGGTCGCAGCTGCAAGGTGGCGCCCGGTCAACCCACCCAACCAAACAATCCTCCGGCTCCGGCGCCCCAACCGGGTATGTCCAGCACGACCAGCCCGATCCACGGCTTTGCTGGTCCGGACTGTGTGGGGCCCACAAACAACCACAACCCGCCCAACATGCGATTCGGCGACTTCATCTTGATGAACAACGCCTGGAATGCAGGAGCGTCCAACGGTCAGTGGTGGCAATGTACGTCTCTCAAGGCCAACCCGAACGGCTCGGTGGCCGCACGCTGGAGCTACGACTGGCTCAACGAATGGAACGTCAACGGGCCCGTCTGGTCCGTGAAGTCCTATCCCGAGGTGATCTACGGCGCGAAGTCTCGCGGTGAGGTGTCGGCCGACAAAGCGACCACCGGTTTGCCCGAGCGGTACCGGAACCTCGACGACTTCCGGATCGATTTCGCCTACAGCAGCTCAGAGACCACCAAACGCAGCAAGACCGTGAACGGCAAGACGGTGTATGGCGAAAAGAACGTGGCAATCGAGAGCTTCTTCCACAGCAGCTGCGACATTCGGCGCGGCGCCAGTGGCTCGAACCGCACCTACGAGATCATGGTGTGGCTGGACCACGGACCCGAACGGAAGCCAAACGGGCAGTCGGGCTATAAGGGCGATGTCACCATCGATGGGCTGCGGTGGGAGGTCTGGACCAAGGGAGCCAAAGATCCTGGCTACATCGCGTTCTATGCCAAGAGTCCCGTGCGTTCCGGATCTCTGGAGTGGAACGACTTCATCGATTGGGCCCGGAACAACGGTGCGGCCCGAGGAACGCGCCCGTTCAATGACGACTGGTGTATGGGCAACATCCTGTTCGGCACCGAGATCTGGTGGGGTGAGGGCGAGTTCTCGCTCGATTACCTCCGGATCAGCCGTTAGAGCAATCTCCGACCGCAGTCGGGTTGGGCGCTGAGAGGAAGCTGTGAGAGTCTGGAAGTGCGACTCTCGAAAGCAGCTCCTGGAATGGTTGACAAGCACGCATCACTAAACCCGGGACCACCGACCACCGTCGTACTGTTCGGCGCCACCGGTGACCTGTCCAAGCGAAAGCTGATACCCGGCCTGTTCCGGCTGACGACCAATGAACTGCTGCCCCATCTGCGAATCGTGGGGACCTCGCTCGACGATCACACCCAGGAGTCTTTCCTGAACTTCGCTCGAGAGTCCCTGGCCCAATTCGAGGGGAATATCTCCGATGAAGAGTGGGCCAACTTCGCTCGACGTCTCACCTGGGCACCGGGTGGCACCGCCAAGGCGCTGAAGAAAGCCGTCGCCAAAGCCGAAGCCGGGTTGGACGAGCCTCAGAATCGATTGCACTACCTCTCCGTACCGCCTCAAGCCGCGCTGGCCGTGATCAAGACCTTGGATCAGGCCGGGCTTGCAGAGGGGGCCCGAATCGTGATGGAGAAGCCCTTCGGTACCGATCTGGAAAGCGCCCGCCGTCTCAATGCGTCGGTGCACGAAGTGTTCGACGAAGAACAAGTCTTCCGCATCGATCACTTCCTCGGCAAAGAGGCCGCCCTCAACATCTTGGCGTTCCGGTTTGCGAACGGGCTGTTCGAGCCGATCTGGCACCGGAACATGATCGACCACATCCAGATCGACGTGCCCGAGGCATTGGGCCTAGAACAGCGAGCTGCTTTCTATGAGGCGACCGGCGCCTACCGAGACATGGTGGTCACCCATCTGCTGCAGGTGATGGCCTTTACCGCTATGGAGGCTCCTACGTCGTTGGCGCCAGCCGCGATTACCGAGGAGAAAAACAAGGTATTCCGGTCCATGTTGCCCATCGGCCCCGACGACGTCGTCCGGGGCCAATACTCCGGCTACCGAAACGAAGATGGCGTCGACCCCGAATCGGAAACCGAAACGTTCATTGCCCTTCGGTGCTTTGTCGACAACTGGCGGTGGGCAGGCGTCCCGTTCTACCTGCGCACCGGCAAGAACATGGCCGAAGGGATGCGGATCATCTCCATCGCCTTCAAAGAGCCACCCAAGTCGATGTTCCCACCAGGATCCGGAATTGGGCAGTCGGGCCCGGACCACCTCACCTTCGACCTGGCCGACGAATCCAAGATGTCGCTGTCGTTCTATGGCAAGCGGCCGGGGCCGGGGTTTCGGCTCGACAAACTCTCGATGCAGTTCTCGGTAGGGGAGACCAACAGCTCCGCGCATGTCCTTGAGGCGTACGAGCGGTTGATTCTCGACGCGGTTCGCGGCGATCGAACCCTCTTCACCACCGCCGCTGGTGTTGAACGCCTTTGGGAAGTATCCAAAGAGCTGATCTCTGACCCACCTCCGGTCCGGCCCTACGCCAAGGGAACCTGGGGACCAAACCAGATTCACCAACTCATTGCCCCTCGCGCTTGGCGCCTTCCCTTCGAACGTGCCTGGAGGGGCTAGGGGTTCTGCGTTCTGGACTGAATCCGATGCGCAACGTGTGCCAGGATCGTGGCCATGAGCGAATTGGGCACGATCGCATGGGCGGAACGCACGGGCGGCAAGATAACCGATGCCGACAAGCAGGAACTGAATAGCCGGCTCGGCGCGGTGTTCGAGGCTGCGGCTCGACCGGCACCGGAGTTCCCGCTCGACGCAACATTCGAATCGTTGGCCCCTCCTGATAGTGAGCTTTGCGTCGAGGCGTCAGCGCTCTGGAATTTGGTTGCGCCGGAGTGGCTGGCGGCTCACGGCTATCGCACCTGGTACTTTGCGCGTGCGCTGGCCGAGCTCGACGCAATCGAGGTCGATCCGGAACTGCTCTATGTGGCATCGATTCTTCACGACCTCGGGCTCACCAAGCACGCCGTCCCAAGCAACGCGACGCCGTGCTATGCGATCAACGGAGGCCGCGAGGCAGGACTTCTGACGGCCGGACATCGCAGTCGAGAAGATGCCGACGTGGTCTATGAAGCGATCGCCATGCACCTCAACGTGAGCGTGTCGATCGACGACGGCGAGGTCGCGTACCTTGTGGCCGCCGGAACTTTGATCGACGTAACGGGTCCCCGACTGCAGCTCCTTCCCAACGAACTGTTGGCGGCGATTCTCGTAGAACATCCGCGTGGTGAGTTCGCCGACAAGATCAGCACCGTGATGCACAAATGTGCGGCCCGGTACCCCGACACGCGGTGCGGCTACATCGGTAATGATCTCAACTTCGATGAGCTCGCCAAGCAGCATCCTCTCGACTCGGTGTGAACCCCTGACCTGGGGCGCTGTTCAACCCTCAGTCACACGAATAGAGTTTCTCGATGGAACCGCTCCCTGAAGATTGGACTCGAGCCCTCGCTGTCGTGGCTCACCCCGATGACATGGAGTACGGAGCGGCTTGCGCGGTCGCAAAGTGGACCGGGGCTGGCAAGGATGTGCGGTACCTGTTGGTGACCCGAGGTGAGGCTGGCATTGCAGCGATGCATCCTGAAGAGTCGATTCGGGCTCGGGCCGGTGAACAGGAACGGAGCTGCGCCGCTGTTGGAGTCGAGAATCTCGAGTTCTTGGATTACTCCGACGGTTTGGTCGTCGAGGGGCTCGAACTACGTCGAGACCTGGCGGCTGCCATACGTGCCCACCAGCCGGAGGTCTTGATCTCGATCAATCATCGGGACTCCTGGGGAGGTCCAAGCTGGAACCACGCCGATCACCGCGCCGTCGGGCGATCACTCATCGATGCCGCCCGGGACGCCGGCAACCCGTGGATCTTTACCGATGCTGGTCCTGCGTGGTCCGGCACTCGGTTCATCGCGTTCAATGCGTCACCGCAGTCGGGCCACTTTGTGGAGGTCTCCGAGGCCCACGTTCAGGCGGGGATCGCCTCGCTGGAGTGCCACGCGATATACCTAGAGAATCTCGACGAGCCCCCCGATCCGACGGCCATGATTCAGGGCGCGGCAGAGGCCTCGGGGGCAGTCAACGGCGTGCCGCTCGGAATCAATTTCGAGCTGGTATTCGTCTAGTCAGACAACAAGGCGTGTTTGCAGCTGCCTACACGAGCTGGGAAAGTCTTTCCCCGACGGTACGCAGGGCTAGGTTCTAGCCATGAAAACGCGCGCTGCCATCTTGTGGGATCAGGGCCAGGAATGGACGGTGGAAGAGATCACACTTGGTGCTCCTGAGCCCACGGAACTGATCATAAAGACCGCTTTCGCGGGCCTTTGCCACTCCGATGAACATCTGGTGACGGGCGACATCGCAATCCCTCCCGAAGCTGTTGAGGCAATGGGGGCGCCTCACTTCCTTCCCTGCATCGGTGGGCATGAGGGCTCTGGTGTTGTTGTCGAGGTGGGTTCGGCGGTGTCTGGCGTCGTCGTTGGTGACCATGTGTCGGTGAGCTTTGTTCCTTCGTGTGGCACCTGCCATTGGTGTGCATCGGGTCGTCAAAACCTGTGCGACATGGGCGCTGGCACTCTGGCGTCGGGGATGTTGTCTGACGGCCAATATCGACATCACAGCAGTGACGGCACGCCGCTCAATCGCATAGCGCAGCTGGGCACCTTCTCAGAGCACATGCTCGTTCATGAGGCGTCGGTTATCAAGGTCGATCGCGATCTGCCGCTGGATGTCGTTTCACTCGTTTCGTGCGGTGTCGCGACCGGGGTGGGATCGGCGCAGAACCGAGCCGGCGTTTCCTCGGGTGACACGGTAGTGGTTGTGGGGATCGGCGGAATCGGGGCCAACGCAGTGCAAGGGGCTCGCATGGCGGGAGCAGCGAACATCGTCGCCGTCGACACCAATTCGCGGCGAATGGAGAAGGCTCAAGAGTTTGGCGCAACCCACTTCTTTTCCTCGTTTGCCGAGGCGATCGCGGCGGTGTCGGAAATGACGCAGGGCATCATGGCAGACTCGTGCATTCTGACACCCGGCGTCACCACCGGGGACCTGATCGAACCAGCGATGAACGTAATCTCAAAAGACGGCACCGTGGTCGTCACGGGCCTCGCCCCGATGCACCAGCGCGAGGTCACCATGGATCTGTTCAATCTGGCGATGTGGAACAAGGAGATCAAGGGGACCATCTTTGGCTCAGGGTCTCCCCGCGTCGAAATCCCTCGCTTGCTCCGCCAGTATCGACAAGGTCAATTGAAGCTCCACGAACTAATCACCCGAACTTATTCCTTGGACCAGATCAACGAGGGCTACCAAGACATGCGAGACGGGAAGAACATCCGAGGCGTCATCGCGTTTAGCTAGACCCGGCGCCAAGACCTACTTGCGTTCGGCCGCGGTTTTGATAGCCAGGTTCTCTGCTTCGAGTGAGACAAGCGCTCGCTTTCGCATTGCTCGCTCGACCAAGCTCGCACCCAGGCCGGAGACCTCCAGCGTGAGCTCGTTTCGGCAACCCTTCTTCTCGCGTTTGACCCTGTGGGTGGCCGTCAGTGTGCTGAGGCCCAATTTTCGCTTCCAGGCGAAGACCCTTTTCTTGTGGTCAACCTGAGTCACGGTCCACACCGCAGCGAGGAGATCGGGCTGCCACAGCTTGAACTGATCGCCGGGTTCTAGTTCGCCTGGAACTAAACGCTCGAGCTTCTCGATCGTCGGCGTGATGTTCGGCAGGTTGTCGATGTTGGTCGTTATCTCCCAGACCCGAGGAACCGGCGCATTGATCTTGATCGAATGGGAAATAGACACCGCCGTAAGGCTAGTTGCTCGTGTGTGCGGCCGAGACGGCGTCACGATCTATCGGCGGCTGTTTCGCGGACATTTGGAATAGTTTGTCTGGCCGTCGCGTTTGTAGCCGTGGCTGTTGTGTGGCAGTCACGCTGAGAAAGGCCTATTGTCCGTACTATGTTTGATGTACTACCTGAACGATTGCCATGGTTCGTGGGCGGGCCGGTTCTTGGTCTTCTCATTGTCGGCCTGTTTGTCGTTGCCAATCAGCCCCTTGGCGCCAGCGGTGCCTATGTTCAAACCAGCGGGCTTTTCCGTCGCCGCGAGGGGGTCGTCATTTGGCGGGTGTGGTATTTCGTTGGGCTCTTCCTCGGCGGAGTGCTCGCCACCCAAGTCCTGCGCGACCCAGCCGGTTTTCGCAGCGGGTACGACGCCCTCCGCGATGTGTTCCCCTTGGCGGTGACGGTGCCTCTGGTCTTTGGGGGCGCAACTCTGCTTGGCTATGGCGCAGCGGTCGCCGGCGGCTGCACGTCGGGTCATGGGATGTGTGGCACCGCCCAGCGATCGCCGGCAAGCATGGCCGTTACCGCGACCTTCATGGTCACGGCAATCGCCACCACATTCTTCCTTAGCCTCGTCACTGGAGGTGCGCTGTGAGCAGCGGAATCAACGGTCGCAAGGCGATGACCATGAACCTCACCGGGTTGGCGTTCGGCATCATGTTCGGAGCTGTGCTTGGCGCCTCCAACCTTCATGAGTACGACACGATTCACGCGATGCTCGCCTTTGAAGAGCTGGATGTGTTCTTCTTTATGGGTTCGGCGATCCTGGTTTCGGCGCCGCTGTTGTGGTTGCTTGAACGGCGCGGTCTGAGCACCCCGCTAGGGGGAAAGCTCACCCTGTCGCGTTCGATGCCCGAAAAGCATCACCTCAAGGGCGGCGCGCTGTTTGGGATCGGTTGGGCGATCGCGGGCACGTGTCCGGCACCGACACTTGTCATGATCTCATCCGGTGCGTGGCTTGGACTTATCTCACTTCCGGGAATCTTCCTCGGTCTGCATCTTCGGGAACGTGAGCAAAAACGATCGCTCGAGAAGCTCGTATCCGTCGTCGAAGATCAATCGGCAGGGGTCTGAGGGCGGGGGCTATTGACTGGTGGGTCGGATGACCGCTTGCCGAGACATTCAGACAATTGTCAGGTAATGTACGCCACGCATGACAATCAATGAACTGGACCGCAACAGCCCCTTGCCTTTGTGGGCTCAACTCGAAGGAGAGCTGAAGCGTCGGCTCGACGCGGGCGAGTTCGCCGACGGGGCGTTCCCTACCGACCTTCAGCTCACCGAGGCCTATGGCGTGAGCCGGCACACGGTGCGCGAGGCCATTCGGCATTTGAACAAGACCGGCTTTCTGAAGCGGGAACGCGGTCGCGGCACCGTTGTAAATCGTGCTGAGTTCGAACAGTCGCTCGGCACGCTTTACAGCTTGTTCCAATCCGTGGAGTCGAGCGGCGTCGAGCAGACCAGTTCGGTGCTGCAGTTGGAAGTTGTGAAGGATTCTGCTGCGGCGGCTCATCTCAGCCTGCCCGAGGATGCAGATCTGGTTCTGCTCGCTCGGCTTCGTATGGCTGGCGGTGCCCCACTAGCTGTCGATCGGGCGTGGATGCCCGCGAGCATCGGGCACGTCCTGCTGGATCGCGACTGGTCTCACACGGCGCTGTACGCAGAGCTGCGAAAGGCGAAGAAACCGGTCCCGAGCCAGGGCTGGGAACGGTTGACCCCAACGATCCCTGGAGCCTCGGACCGCAAGCTGCTTGGCCTGCGCAAGGTTGATGCCGCGTTCTATCTGGAACGTCTGGGATGTGACTCGGACAACAAGCCCGTCGAGTGGCGGACAACTGTGATTCGGGGCGACCGGTACCGCTTCGTCACCGACTGGTCCGCCGGTACCTCTACCGCCCTTCGCCCAAGCGCTTCCTGAGAACCCTGGTTGCCGGGGTTCTGAACGGCAGCGGTTGACGTGAACGACAAATGACCGTACATTTGCACTAAGGGATGTGGCGTGTGCCACTCAAACCGCAAAGGCATCGATGTCATGATCTTCGAACAGCACTACTTGGATTGCCTCTCACAGGCGTCGTATTTCATCGGCGACGAAACGACCGGGCGGGCGATCCTGGTCGATCCGCGCCGCGACATCGAGCCGTATCTTGAAACGGCGTCGCAGCATGGAATGACGATCGAGATGGTCATCGAAACCCATCTCCATGCTGACTTCCTGTCTGGTCATCTTGAGACCGCTGCGGCGACCGGGGCCACAATCGCCTTCGGGTCGAAAGCTGAGACCGAGTTCGAGTCACGGAAGCTGGCCCATGGTGAGCGCATCAACCTCGGCGAGGTGGAGCTCGAAATCCGCCACACACCGGGTCACACGCCGGAGTCGATCAGCGTCGTCGTTTATGAGAACGCGCAGGATGAGGTGCCGTATGGTGTCTTGACCGGCGACTGCCTCTTCATCGGCGACGTCGGTCGGCCGGACCTTCTTTCTTCTGTCGGAGTCACGTCGAACGAGCTCGCCGGCCAGCTCTATGACTCGCTTCACGAGCAGCTGATGACCCTGCCCGACGAGACCCGGTTGTACCCCGCCCATGGTGCGGGATCGGCATGCGGTAAGAATCTGTCGAGCGACACCGTTTCTACCATCGGTTGCCAACGCAAAGACAACTACGCCGTCCAGCCCATGAGCAAAGATGAGTTCATCGAGGTGGTGACCGCGGGCCAAACCGCTCCTCCTGCGTACTTCAGCTTCGAAGCGGTGCTGAACAAGCAGAACCACGGCGTCCTCGACCCCACCGAAGCTCCTTCGGTTCTCTCCCTCGAAGACGTACTTCGGCATCAGGCTGAGGGCGCCGTCATCCTCGATACCCGCGAACCTCCAGTGTTCGCCCAGGGTCACCTGCCCGACTCGATCAACGTTGGTCTATCGGGTCGGTTCTCCGAGTTTTCCGGAGGCATCATCTCACACGATGTGCCGATCGTCCTCGTCACCGAGGAAGGGCGCGAGCTCGAGTCTCGCGTTCGACTGGCCCGGATCGGGTTCGACAACGTCGTCGGTGCCCTCGATAGGTCCGTCTCGGCGATCGAAGGGTCAACCCTGTCGGTGATGCCACGGGTCGATGTCGAAGGTTTGATCCAGGCTCGAGCCTCGGTGGAAGATCTGCAGTTGGTCGATGTTCGGCAACCGGGTGAAACCGCCAACGGCACGGTGGAGGGGGCGATCGTGATCCCGCTCACACAGCTCAACACTCGCATCGAAGAACTCGACATGGACCGCCCAACGATCGTCTATTGCGCCGGAGGTTTCCGGTCCATGATTGCGGCCAGTCGAATGAAGGAAGCCGGGTTCGCTGACGTCTCTGACCTCATTGGTGGCTACGGAGCGTGGAGTTCCCAGATGGTCTCGGCCTGACGGGTCTGGGGAACCGGGCCCTTTCTTCACCACGTTCCTCTGGTGAACCCAAAGGGCTCGGTCCCGGACGCGTCGCGGTAGGGTCCAGTTGTGCTCACGACCGGTGTCCTTTCTTCCGACCAGCTGGCTTACATGGGCTGGGAATTGAAACCCGAGGGACTCTGTCGGGCCGACCGTTGCGTGCCACTGCCAGCAGATATTGATCGCTCCGCCCTGCCGGCGGCCGTCGTCGCCGACCGCTTGGGGATGCCCATCCTGACCGACCCGAACTCGGGCGTATCGGCGATCGGTCCCGAGGCTGGACAGCCTCCGCTGGCGTCTAACGTTCTACCCCCTCTCACGCTCGCAGACTTTGAGGGAAACCCGTTCGACCTCACCCAGATGCACGGACGTAAGTCGCTTCTCATGGCGTGGGCGTCGTGGTGAGGCTGCCGTGACAGCCTGCCCGGGTGGCAGGCACTGAATGAAGAAACCGCCCCGCTTGGCTTGGACATCGTTCCGATCTCGCTCGACATCGACCCCGAGCTGGCGCGTTATTACACCGGCAAGGCGACTGCGCTGACCCACCTGATCGATACCGATCACATCACCACCGAGGCGCTCGGCTTCACCAACGTTCCCATGGCGCTCTGGGTCGACGAGCACGGCATCATCGTGCGCGGCCCCGAAAGCGCATCGGTGGAGCGGTCATCGCTTAAAGATATGGAGATCGACGAGTCATGGCCCGAGCGCCTCAAGAGTCAGCTCTCGGTAGCGAAGTCGATTCCCTCGAACCCGGACGCGTACCGGGCCGCCGTACTGGACTGGGCCCGAAACGGATCAGCTTCGAAATTTGTGTTGAGCGAAGCCGAGATCGTTGGCCGGTTGTCACCTCGGCACCGCGATGAGGCCGAAGCGGTAGCTGCATTCGAGCTTGGCCAGTACCTCTATCACCAGGCGGGCGGTGGAGCCCCAGGGGTGAGTGCCGCCCGGAGCTGGTGGCAAAGAGCTCACGACCTCGATCCCGACAACTGGACCTACAAGCGGCAAGCCTGGGTTTTGGTAACCACCGCAGAGGGGCAGCCGCCTGACCTCATGCAGGGACCCAACGATGTGTTTAGCGGCAACTGGCTCGACGATGTGATCGCAAACGGTGGGGGAGAAGCGTATTCGACCCCTTCCGGGATCTAGTGCCGGTGGAGATGGACTGATGGGCTTCCTCACCGCCGCTGACGGTCACCGCTTTGATGCCTACGAAGTGCACCCTCCCAGTGCGACCGCTTCGGTCGTGATCGTGCAGGAGATCTTCGGTGTCAACCCGCATATTCGATCGGTCGTCGACCGATATGCAGCCATGGGGTACCGAACGATTGCGCCGGCCCTGTTTGACCGCGTGCAGCCAAACACCGAGTTGGAGTACACCAGCGACGGGATTTCCCGGGGTCGTGAAATCCGGGCCGCCATCCAGTGGGACGATTCAATGCTCGACGTCGCCGCTGCGGTCGACCGCGTGGCCGAGACAGGTCCCGTCGGGATTGTTGGTTTTTGCTACGGCGGATCGATCGCCTGGCTTGCGGCGCACAGTCTGGCGGTGTCAGCCGCAGTCGGATACTACGGGGGCCAGATCAACCTGTTCCGTGGAAAGGAACCTCGAGTGCCCGTCCAGCTCCACTTCGGGGCCAACGATCGCGGGATTCCGCTGGAATCGGTGGCGGAGGTCGCGGCGATGCATCCCGACATCGAGATCCATGTGTACGACGACGCCGATCACGGGTTCAACTGCGACGCCCGCGCGTCCTACCACCAGCCTTCTGCCGACCTTGCGAGCGGACGTACCCTTCGGTTCCTTAAGGAAGCCGGTGTGGCATAGCGCCCGTGTCACTGCGTACCCCAAAGGTCAACGTGAACCGAGTTCCGTGATCGTGACCCGGGATCGGGGACACCACGTCTATTCTCCCGTGCGCCTCGGCGACCTGTTTGACGATTGCGAGTCCGATGCCGGAACCTTCGCCGTCACCGCGGAAATATCGTTCGAAGATGCGGTCCAGCTGACCTTCCCCGATGCCCGGTCCGTAGTCGGTCACCGAGATGGAAGCCGGTGGGCCGGAGTCAATATCGACGTCGATAGCGCCGTCTGGTGGTGAGAATCGGCTGGCGTTGTCGACCAGGTTGCTCAGCGCCCTCTCCATGCTCGCGCCATGGATTCCCAGCAGCAGGCGATCCGGTCCGTTCACTCGGACTGGTGTGCCGTTGGACAACATGCGGTGACGTGTGACGACACGGTCGACGATCGCAACCAGATCGTTGTCGGTTTGGCGGACCGTGTTCTGGCGGTCGTGGGCGGCGGACAGAAGTTCCTCGACCGTTAGGTTCAGCCGGGAAATCAGCGCTTCGCCCCGCAGGGTGCTCTCACGGTATTCCTCTAGCGACGGACTCGGATTGCTCAGAATGACCTCGTTGTTGATGGCCAGAGCGGCCAGCGGCGTGCGCAGTTCGTGACTGGTGTCCTCCACGAGCCGACGCTGAACCTCTGCAGACTCCGCCAGCCGTTGGAGCATTCGGTCGAACCCGTCGGCGAGAGCCTGGACTTCTCGGGACTCTCCGGTCAGCTCGATTCGTCGGCCCAGCGAGGACTCCTCGATTGCGTTCGTTGCTTCGGTTAGCTGAATCAGCGGACGAACGGCTCGGCGCGACCACCACCAGATGCCAGCCACCGCCGCCGCAGCGAGCACGAGCGCAGCCAGGGGAACAACTGCCGGCACCGTGCTCTCGCTGGTGGTACCCAGCGTTGCGCTGTGGCCAGCCGTGGGTTGTTCGAAGACCTCATCGCTGTTGCTGGCGGCGAAGACCACTCCAAGCAACAACACGAGTGGCAGCAAGGCCGAGCCGAGTCCCATAAGCAAGAGTTGCTGTCTGAGAGATTGCGTCCGGAAACTTCTCATGTCTCCTCCAACGCATCGGGGGCAAGGCGATAGCCAACTCCCTTTATTGTCTCGATCATTGCGGGAGCTCCTAGCTTTCTTCGCAGTCGGCTCAGGATGACACGGACGCTGCCGGTGAACGCGTCGGCGTTGGCGTCCCAGCAGTGCTCCAACAGATCTTCGGCCGAGACGACCTGACCGGGCCGGGTGCAGAAATGGAGCAGCACGGCGAATTCTCGCCCGGTCAGATTTACTTCTTGGCCGGCCCGTTGAACGTGGTGGGAAACGGGATCGACGGCTAGGTCGCCGACTGTCATTGTGCCCGCCACTGGTTCGCCACGACGAGCGAGGGCTCGCAGCCTCGCCGCCAGTTCAGCGATCTTGAATGGCTTGATGAGGTAGTCGTCCGCGCCAGCGTCCAGTCCCGCAACTCGATGCTGAACAGCATCTCGTGCGGTGAGGATAAGGATCCGTTCGGGCCGTTGAAGATCTAGTTCCGGGCTGTTGGGCGACCGGAGTCGCCGACAAAGCTCCAGGCCATCACCATCAGGAAGTCCAAGATCCAAACAAACAACGTCGTAGCGGGTGGTGAGCAGATGGTCCTCGGCGGCAGCAACCGTCGCCGCGTGATCGACGGCAAGGTGCTCCTGTCTCAGCCCGATAAGCACCACCTTGGCCAAGTCGGCGTCGTCTTCGACCAACAAAACTCGCATCGGTATCGAGTTTGTCAGAGCATCGCCGGCCCGGACAGGTCCGAGGCGGACCTGCTCACCGTCCAGCCCACGACGCCAGCGAGCGCCGGGAACAGTACGACCATGCTCACCAGCGTTGACCATGGCACCACAAAGTTGATGCTGAACTCTTCAGCCGAGAGCAGAGCGATAAGCGGCAGGTAACCGATCGCGACGCCAGCCAACGCTCCACAGCCGGCAAGAATCGCTGCGATCGAAGCCGCGAGTGAACGGGTGTTTCGAGGGCTGGCACCGATCGCTACAAGCGTCTTCAGGTCACCGGACAGCTCGGCCACAAAGAGCCCCACGGCCGCAAAGGCGATGCCAACGCCAATGGTCAATCCGGCCGCGAGGGCTATCTGTCGCAGACCTGAGGAAGGTTGGGGCTCCTGACTGAACTCCAACAAAAGCTCCGGACCCACCGCAGTGCGGAGCGCAGCCCTTTCTTCAGCCGAAAGCGGGGAGCTCCCCGATACATGCCACCCCAATCCGACCCGTTCGAAGCCGAGATTCCCAACAAGGTCGGGGGCGATAAGAAGGTCTGGAATGCGCGAGATCTGTGGCCATGCCGGATCCACCGCTATAGGAGCTCCGTCCCCCAGAATGCCGTTGCTCACCATCACGAACTCGTCTGACCTTGCGATCGCCGGAGCCGAGCCGAGAAGGTCAGCTTCGATTCCCAGCGCAGTGAGCAATTCAGGACTGCCAATCCAAGAATCCCCGACCACATAGCTGATCTCATTCCCGTTGCTATCGAACGTGCCAAAGCCATAGGTGTCACAGACCAAGCACTGGTCGCTCGCCGGACGACCAGACAACACCGGTTCGACCCCGAGGGTTGGGCCGAGTGCATCGAAATCCCACTGCTCGACGAGCGGATTCGGGGCGACCGCGGCCTCGATCCGGACGAGGGCGAGAGTTGGATCCACCTCGAGAACTCGGTGGCGGGCATCGTCCAGTGCCGCTTGGTCGAGTCCGGAAGGGATACGTGATCCACCGTCATCCGCGCCGGGCAGCCACGCGATGAAGGTCGACTCTGCAACGTTTGGTCCTTTCGCAGACGCCCGTTCGTCGAGCGCGGTCGTCACCACAGCGATGCCGACCGGTAGTGACAGCGCCAATGCCAGGGCTGCCACGATTGCGGCCGATCGCCGATTGCTGCGCTCGATCGCTCGGCCCGCCATTCGTGGCACCAGCTGGAACCGTTTGGTCCATCTTCCCGCCGTGCGAACGATGATCGGAGACGTCAACAAGACTCCGATCGGGGCCAACAACACCCCGAGCAGTGCCAGCAGGGGATTGAGTCGCGCAAACCCGAAGGCCAGGGCTAGCCCACCGAGGACCGCACCGACGAGACCAACGAACGCGAGGCGTCCAACCGCGGCCGGTTTGGGGCGTTGCGATGTGAGCAGCGCGGCGACGGGGACTTCCGACAGTGGACGCGCCGGCCATCGCGACGCCAGGCTTGCCACAACAACTGCCAGAACAGCGTTGAACACGACGATCACCCATGGAAGGTCAAATTGCACTCTGTGGCCAACCGAGGCTTCCAATCGAGGCAGCAGCACTGCAACGGCGGCCGCCGCAGTCCCAAGTCCGCACACGACCCCAACGATGCCGACAATCGCACCAGACAATGTGGCCGCCGATTTCAGCATCTTCGGCGTTGCCCCGGCTGCAGCTAGCAGTCCGTACTGGCGCGATCGACGCTGGGCGATCACCTGAAATCCTGCGCCCACCAACAACGCCACTTCAACCATGCCAAGTATCGAGATCACCCCAGCTCCTAGCGTCACGGCCGTGCGAACCGACGGTCCATCGGCCGAGCTAATGCTGACCGCTCCTTCGCTTGGAAGCGGCAGCTGTCGAGGGTCTCCGTCCACGAGAAACTCGAGGCTTCGTTCCGACTCTCGAAGTCCAAAGCTGTCTAGCGACGTAAGAAACACGAACTCCTGATCGAGGCGGGTTGGATTCTCTACAACACCAACGACGGTTAGCCGCCTGCCGTCGATCGTAAGCCCGTCTCCGACAGCCGGACCGTCGACTAGGGCTCGGTCCGATAGCGCCACCTCGGTCTCGTCGGTTGGCCATCTGCCGTTGGTGATTTCGGCTAGAGGCGAGGTGACTTCGTTGAACGGATCCATCACGATGGCTGTGACACGTTGGGCCGAACCATCGACGGCCAGCGTCGCCGATTCCCGTCGACCCCATGCGAACCTGCCTTTTGTCAGTGCGGCCTCGGTGTCAGCCGGAGAATCCGTCATGACGGCGAATTGGCCGTTTCCGAATTGGCTTTGCGGCGGCTCGGCCAGGTTAAACGCGGTGACAGAACCGCCGACGGACAGAGCGACGCCGGATGCGACGAGCAGAACGATTACCAGGTACTGCCTCCACTCCCGGCGTAGTGTGCGTTGGTTCATCTTCCAAAGCAGGGATCGTGCGCTCATGATCCACTCACTTCAACCGCGCCGTCGCGTAACCGAACCGTCCGGTCGGCGAGGCTCGCCACGGCCTCGTTGTGTGTCACGACCACGACGCAGCGGCTGGGCGAGCATGCGTCTCTGATTAGGCGCATGATGTTCTCACCCGTGGTCGAGTCGAGCGCTCCGGTCGGTTCATCGGCGAGAAGGAGTCGCCTGTCGCCAACGAGTGCTCGAGCGATTGCCACACGCTGTTGTTCACCACCCGATAGGTCGTCCGGGAACGCTCGGAGTCGATCGGCCAGGCCAACCTCGACTAAGCGTTCTTTCGCCTCGGAGCGAGCGCGTTTGGCAGGCACACCATCCAGCTCCAGCGGAGCGGATACGTTCTCGAGGGCGTTGAGCCCACTCAGCAGGTTCAGGCCCTGGAAGACAAATCCGATGTGTTTGCGGCGAATCTCGGCTACTCCGGTGGGAGACAACCCAGCCATGTCAATGCCGTTGACCTCAACCGTTCCGCTGGTTGGAGAATCGAGACCGCCTGCGATGGTTAGCAACGTCGACTTTCCCGAGCCGCTGGGCCCCATGATGGCGACCATTTCGCCTGCCGTAACGCTGAAGTTTGCGCCCTTCAGCGCCGTGGTGCTGTTCGGCGACGTGCCGAAGGTTCTGGAGACTGCGTTCATTCTCAGCGGTAAAGGTTGCATACCTCCACGCTGAACAAGCGGTTGTTAACCGAACGTGAACGACGGTTGGTTCGTCATGGTTCCGGTTGGGCGATTGCCGCCGGACTGAACCCGTACGGCAGTTCGAGGCGGTGAGCAGCTAGCAGTTGGCTATCGGCGAGGACCTCCGGGGTTGGTCCGTCGGCGACGACACGGCCGTTGCTGATAATGACCGACCGCGGGCAGAGCTCCAATGCCAGGGGGAGGTCATGAGTGATCACAAGCTGGGTTAGATCGAGCGACTTCAAGAGATTGGCGAGCTCCCTTCGGCCGAACGGGTCCAGGCCGCTGGTTGGCTCGTCGAGCACCAGAACGTCGGGATGCATGGCCAGCACCGTGGCGATCGCGACTCGCCGTTTCTCGCCACCGCTGAGATGATGAGGGGTCCGGTCCACGAAGTCGATGGCGTCGACTGCGTCTAGAGCCTCACGAACTCTTTCGGCCTGCTGTTCCTTGGTGAGGCCGAGATTCGCTGGGCCGAACGCCACGTCCTCGCGAACCGTTGGCATGAACAACTGGTCGTCAGCGTTCTGAAACACCATCCCGACGCGTCGTCGAATCTCACTGAGATTGTCCTCGTTGATCGGGATCCCATTGACTTTGATCGAACCGGCCTGCAGCTCAAGCACCCCGTTGAGGTGAAGCGCCAGGGTGGTTTTGCCAGCACCGTTGGGGCCTAGGAGCGCCACTTTCTCTCCCGGCTTCACCGTCATCGACAGTTGGTCGAGAACGGCGTGGCCGTTGGGGTAGGAAAAGGTGAGGTCTTCGACAGCGACAGATTCGGGGGTGGAGTGCATAGGCGTCCTAGGTGAGCAGGGCGAGGGTCGCCAGTGAGAGGGAGATGGCGCCAGCGGCAGCGCTCAGCAACCAATCCGACAAAGTTGCGGCCCGGTGGTCCATTTGGGGCATTGTGCCGGTGAACCCACGGGCGAGCATTGCGCCGTGCACCCGTTCACCGCGTTCATAGGAGCGCACGAACATCGCTCCCGCGGAGGTGGCGATTGGTTTGGCTTGCCAAAGCCAGCGTGGGTCGTGGCCGCGGGCGGTCATCGCGACCCGAACCCGAGCCATCTCCTCGACTATGAGGTCGAGGTATCGAAACATGAACGCCACGATCGACACAATGACCGTTGGCACTCGGAGACGGCCGAGGCCGCGGACGACGTCCGGGATCGGGGTGGAGCCAGCCAACACCAAGCTGGCGCCGGTTCCCAAGGTTGCCTTGGCGATTACGTTCCAGCTGGCCCACAACCCCTCGATGGACAGCCCTATGCCGAGGACCTGGGTTTGGTCGCCACCCGCAATCAGCGGGATGAACAGTGCGAATCCAACGAATGGGAGCACGGCCGCAAAACGGACAACAGCCTGACGTACGCGGTAGCCGGTGATTCGCATGGCTAGGGCGACGACAACCGCGTTGAGAGCGAACGCCCACACCGCAGTGCGAGGCGTGATCGACACGCCGACTGCGAAGAGGAACGCTCCGACGATCTTGGCTTCCGGCGCCAGCCGGTGAATCGGCGAGGTTCCGGGGAGCAGGAGATGTTGGTGTGCACCTGCCATGGTTTATGCCGGAGCCGGCTTGCGACGGCGACGTTCGCCAACGGCGAAGAACAGGCCGTAGCCGACGGTCATTGCGATTGCAGTCCCAGAGAAGCCCGCTATTGCCAGGCTTGCGGATTCGTTCGCTACGCCGCTAACGGCGTAGTCGGCGAAGACCCCGCTGTCCAGCAGGTGTTCCTCTGCCTGGTCGGCAAACCCGGTCTCTTCGGCAACGGTCTCGAGCCCGTCGGGCGAGTCCACCGCGAATTGACTGACGACGGTTGCCATGACGATCGACGCCAGGATCCCGCCGATGACAAAGGTGCGCATTGGGACCGGGGAGCGGTCTGCGACGATTTCGCGGTCGAGGTCGGCGATTCCATGAACAAGGTCTGGGCGAGAGGCGACAACCGCGCCTATTGCAAGTGCGGTGATGCAGCCTTCGCCGATCCCGATCAACAGGTGCACGCCGACCATGGCAGTGAAGACGTTGTCGAAGTCGATCGGTGCCGTGGCCCCAAACAACCATTCGACGCTAAACGCCATTGCAGACAGAACGACCGAGGCTGCTGCGGCCAAGCCGGCCGCACCGATGATCCCCCCGGCGTTGTTGGGCATGAGTTTTCGGGCAAGCAGAAACACCGCGTAGCCACCGAACGCGGTAACGATCGCCATGTTGAGAATGTTGTAACCCAGTGCGCTCAGGCCACCGTCGGCGAACAGCAGCGACTGCACCACCACAACGATCGTGACCACCAGCGCGCCGGTTGCGGGGCCGAGCAGGATAGCCGCCAACGCTCCTCCGAGAAGGTGGCCGGTGGTGCCAGCCGCAACAGGAAAGTTGAACATCTGTGCCGCAAAAATGAACGCCGCGGCAATTCCTGCCAGCGGGATTTGCTTGTCTTTGAGCTCGCGGCCGCTCTGGCGCAATGCAAACCCCACGACGGCAAAGGAGATTGCCGCGGTGGCGATAGCAACAGGGGTAGACAAGAAGCCGTCGGGGGCGTGAAGGGCAAAGAACAAGCGGAGCACCTCTGGTGTGGACGAGCCCTCAACCTAGAGCCGCCGAATCGCTTTCTGCAAATGATTCGCAAAAAGCCCTCAGGTGGGGACGACGTCAATGATTCCGATCGATGGCCGAGCTCCAAGCCTGATCTGGGGGGCGTGGTGGCGCTCACGCCCGACGCCCGTAGAAACATAGATTGGGCTTCCGAACAACTCGTGCAGTCCTCCGGCACCGACAGTTCGCGGCACATCGGAAAGTGTTAATGGTGGCCCAAAGAACGGGATACTGACCTGTCCGCCGTGGGTGTGGCCGGCCACAACCAAGTCAACCGGGGTCCCGCGAACTCTGAAAATTTCATCGGGCTGATGACCCAGAAGGATTCGCATGTCGGCCCCGACCTGGCCGGTGAGCTGTCGGATCGTGCGCGCGGCACCAAACTCGTCGTCGCCAAACAGCGTGATGCCGGCGATTTGAAGTGAGGTTTCCCCGATCGTGATCTCCGCGATCCGGTTGTCCAGCACCCGAACGCCGGTATCACCGGTGATTCTTACCAAGCCAGCGACGGTGTCGGTATTGCCGTTGACTGCAATGACGTGTGGCACCCCTTCGTCCAGTCGTTTCATGGCGGCTGCGAACTCGGGCCACCGTTCATCGAACTCGGTTGGCGACATATGCCAAAAGTCGCCCGGGATGAGCACGATGTCTGGCTGGTGAGCGATCAACTCGTCGATGGCATTGTTTTCATAGCCACCGATCGATGTTGTTTGAAGATCGGCGAGGACCCCAATGCGGAACGTGTTCTTGGCATTGGGCGCCGCGAGGGTGACATGGTCTACGCGGAGCCAAACCGGTTCAACTCGGGTGGTGTACATCCCGAGCGGCGCCAGGAACAGCAATGCGCACAGCGCGACGGCCAGCGGCTTCGGTACCGGTGTTGCGCCGAAGAGGGTCACCGCCGCAGCAACCGGGATAGCGACGACGCTGAGGAGGTAGATCAAATGCACCAAGGCAAAGAAATCAAACCCGGCAATAACGACCGTTCCGATCATGGCAATCACCGTTCCGGTGACGCCGATGGCCAACGCTCGAAGCGTGGCGATCCACGCGTTCGAACCGCTGCGCAGCGAATGGGCCGCGCCGGCGCCTGCGGTGAGCCCGAGGAGAAGTGAGCTGGCGAGAGTGAAGAAGTTGAGCGACATTGGTGACTGGGCTTTGGAACTACCGCGACCCGAGACCGTTGACCAGGGTGTCGACGATCATCTCGATTTCTTCGGGCGTGGTGGTGATCCCGCGGAAGAGTGTCCGGGCCATCACGGGTCCGCCGACAACATCGCAGAGAATCTCGATCGGCACCGAACCACCGATTTCACCGCGCTCGCGGGCTCGTTCAATCACGGTTCGCAGGGGCCGCATCCGCTCGAACTCCAGCGCTTCCCGCATCTTGGCCAAGTCTGGATCCGATGCAGCGCGCGACTTCAAGTCGAACATCATTGAAGACATTTCAGGCTGGCACATAATCGAAACCGCGATGTTGTACATCTGCACCAGATCACCCCGCAGGCTGCCGGTGTCGGGAGCATCGATTTCGGTGACGACATTGCGAATGACGTCGATCAGGAGATCGTTCGCCGACGGCCAGTTTCGATAGATCGTGGTCTTTGCCACTCCTGATCGAGCGACGACCGCATCGATGGTGAAGCCGGGTATTCCCTCCGAACCGACGACAGCCATCGCTGCATCGAGCGCCTTTTGGCGAGCTTCAGGACTTCGTGGACGGGCCATAACGACCACAAGAGTACAGAGTCGATCACCAACTATCGGGGTCAGAGCTTCTGTCGCGGCACTTCCGTGACGCGCGTTGGCGCCCTACCGTTGGCCTATGGCAAACGTAGCGATCGTGACCGGAGCAAGCAGGGGCATTGGGAGAGCGGTGGCCGAGGCGCTTCATATCGACGGCTTCGAGCTCCTGACCGCAAGCCGTTCGGCCGTAGATGTTCCCGCCGAACGCTGGACTCATGTGGTGGCCGATCTCGGCACCAGCGATGGTCTTGAAGCTCTTCTCGGTCACCCATTGGCCGGAAGGGCCAGCGTGCTTGTGAACAACGTCGGTCATATCCAAGCGGTCGGCGGTGTCGCCGCCGAGTCGACCGATGCGGTGCGGGCAACGTTCGACACCAACGTGTTTGGGCCGATCGAGGCGTGTCGGCGGCTTGCCCCCAAAATCGCAGCTCAGGGTGCGGGGTCGATCGTGAACCTGTCGTCTATCTACGGGCCGATCTCGCCAGCGCCGGCAGTTCTGAGCTACGCCGCCAGTAAGGCAGCCCTGGCGGCGGTAACCCAGTCACTGGCGCTCGAACTGGCAGGTCAGGGAGTTCGCGTGAACGCTGTTCTGCCGGGGAATATCGATACCGATATGACCCGTGGTGGGGGAGAGGAGTACGTCGGTCAGGTGGTGGGTCGGACCCCGCTCGGCCGGTTGGGCCGAACCCAGGACATAACGCACGCAGTGCGTTTTCTGATCGATGCCAGCTTCGTGACCGGGCATCTGCTGGTTGTCGACGGTGGCATTTCGCTCGTCGGAGGCTGAGACACACGTCACCCAGAAAATCGAGTGACAAGTGCGCAAGGATCGGCTTACGCTACGAAGCAGTATCGATACAGCCCGGTATCGAATTGCTCAACCCGAGGAGCCCACCAATGTACGCACGACTTGGACGCTGGTGTTACAACCATTCATGGCAGGTGCTGGCTACATGGATTGGAATCCTGATCGCAGCTGGTGTCTCGATCGGAACGATCGGCCCGGCCTACGACGGCAGCTTTGAGATCCCCGAGTCCGAGTCCGCCGATGGTTTCGCCATCATCGACGAGAACTTCGGCGGTCTCGGTTCGGGCCTCCAGGGGACCATCGTGATCAAGGCAGAACAGGGTCTCGCTGACCCCGCCGTTCAGGCGGCCGTGACCGACTACATCGGAGAGCTCCTGGCCGAGTCAGGCGACGGCGAAGAGTTCGAGGGCATGCAAATCCTGTCGCCGTACGACCCTGGCGGCGAACGTCAGATCGCCCCCGACGGAACCATTGGCTTTGCGTCGGTCAGTCTGCCCCAGACGACCGATGGCACGGCCGCATCGCTGATGGGCGTTGAAATGCACGAGCGAATCGTCGATGGTGAACTGGGGCAGATCCCAGGTCTTCAGGTTGAGATCGGTGGTGCTGCCCTCGCCGAGTTCGAGCCGCCGGAGTCTGAGCTTCTCGGGCTGGCTTTCGCCGTTGTTGTGCTGATCGTTGCGATGGGTTCGGTGGTCGCCATGGGCACCACCATCGGCGTTGCGGTCATTGGCGTGGGAATCGGCGGAATCGCGATCGCGCTGTTATCGAACATCACGAGCGTCCCCGATTTCGCGTCGACGATCGGTCTGATGATTGGCCTGGGTGTCGGGATCGACTACGCGCTGTTCATCGTCACTCGGTACCGAGAGGCACTGGCCGAGGGCTTCGACAGCGAAGGCGCCACGATCGTTGCGATCGACACGGCCGGACGATCAGTCATCTTCGCCGGCGCCACTGTGGTGGTATCGCTCCTTGGTCTGTTGCTGGTTGGGCTGCCCTTCATCACCGGCCTCGGGTACGGGGCAGCTATCACCGTCGCAATCGTGATGATCTCGTCAGTAACGCTGCTACCAGCCGCTCTGGGGCTGGTGAGAGACAAGGTCAACGTCACCCGGTGGCGCGGCATGATCGCTTCGGGACTCGTGGCCTTCGCACTGCTGGGCCTGGGCCTGAGCATTTCGCCGTTCCTGATCGGTTTGCCGCTTGCGCTCGTGGTAGCGATCGCCGGCTACATGCCGTTCGCCGGTCCCTTGAAGAAGGAACTGCCGCCTCGCAAGGAGGTGGCCATTCGAGACACCGTTTGGTACCGCTGGAGTCGCCGCATCCAAGCCCGCCCATGGGCGTGGGCAATCGGCGGAACAGCCATCCTTCTGCTCCTCACGTCGCCATTGCTCGCCCTCAATATGGGATTCTCCGATGAGGGGAACTTCCCGGAAGAGACGACCACTCGGAAGGCGTACGACATCTTGGCCGATGGTTTCGGTGCCGGGTCGAACGGCCCCTTCCTCATCGTTACCGAGGTCACCAGCCCGGCAGACTTCGAGACCCTGCAGGGTCTCAGCGCCGCCCTCAATCAGACCGGCAACGTGCAGTTCGCCAGCCCTCCCATTCCAAACGATCCCCAGAATCCGACGGCAGCAATGATCCAGCTGCAGCCGACGAGCGCCCCGCAGGACTCCGAGACTGAGGCTTTGGTCGAAACCTTGCGATCAGAGGTCATCCCTGCTGCTGTGGCAGGCACGGACCTGAGCCCGAAACTCACCGGCATCACCGCAGCCAACATCGACTTCACCGGATTCCTCGGCGGTCGCATTCTGCTGTTCTTCGGTGTCGTGCTGGCCCTGAGCTTCCTGCTGCTGATGACCGTGTTCCGATCGATCATGGTGCCCCTCAAGGCCGTCATCATGAACATGCTGAGCATCGGTGCCGCCTACGGCATTGTGGTGGCGATCTTCCAGTGGGGTTGGGGTGGAAGCCTGCTGGGAATCGAACCTGCACCGATCGAGCCTTTCATCCCGATGATGATGTTCGCCATCGTCTTCGGCTTGTCGATGGACTATGAAGTCTTCCTGCTGTCGCGGGTGAAAGAAGAGTACGAACGCACCGGCGACCCCGTGAACTCGGTCGCCGACGGTTTGGCCATGACCGCCCGAGTCATCACCGCTGCGGCGGCGATCATGGTGGTCGTCTTCGGAAGCTTCCTCTTTGAAGACAACCGGATCATCAAACTCTTTGGCCTCGGACTGTCGATGGCGGTATTCATCGACGCAACCCTGGTTCGAATGCTCCTCGTGCCCTCAACAATGCAGCTTCTCGGTGCCCGCAACTGGTGGCTGCCCGGCTGGCTGGATCGCCTCTTGCCCAACCTCAACGTTGAGGGCGGACACCACGAGCCGCCCACCGGCCCCGATGTCGACGAGACCGACTTCGACGTCCCGGTCCTGCAACCCCAATAGCACACCCGGTGCCGGGTGCATTTGCTGCACCCAACACAATCGAGCGGTTCGGCTACGTTTTGCAGATCGCCGCTAGTCACTGGTCAATAGATGAATGAACCGGATGGCCGAGCCTGGTGATAGCGCGCCCGAGTCGGCGCCACGGCAGCATTGGCTTGGGGTTCTGCTCGCGGCCGCAGCGGTCGTGCTGATTGGTGTTGCTTGGTTTGGGATGAGCCACT
Source organism: uncultured Acidimicrobiales bacterium (assembly GCA_938029215.1). GTDB lineage: Bacteria > Actinomycetota > Acidimicrobiia > Acidimicrobiales > SZUA-35 > JABDIY01. Next base: position 61,859 of record CALHFG010000093.1, read on the forward strand.
TGCTGTTCCCAGTCGAGCCTCGTGCGGATGTGTTCGGCGGAGGCTTTTCACATAGCACCGGGTCGTGGCTTTTGGATGACGGAAGCGGATCGGTTGCCTATGACATGCCCGTTCAGGTCAAAGCGGGCCTTTCACCACAAATCTTGTCCGTCGACGACGTGCCCGGCCTGCGGGTACGAGGCGTGAGACTCGACTCGCCGAATGTTGTCACGAGCGATATGGAGACAGCAGTGTTCCCGGCTGAGCTCGACTCATCCACGACGTCGATTCTGTTCGTTTTCGACTTTGACGACTGCTCCGAAGTGCCTGCGACTCTCGACCTTGCCGCACGATTCGATGGTCCGCTGTTTGTCGAACGTTCGCTTGTTTTCTACGACATCGACTCCACGATTAGGTGCTGACACCTCCGTAGGCGACGACTGTGCCTACTCGCCCTGGACGACGCCTTGGCTCTGTAGATAGCTGATCGTCGGATACTTGGGTGGGTTGCCAGGGCCGTGACAGCTAGGTAGGCACTCCATGGGGTAGTCGGCGTTGGCGTTAAAGAAGAACGGGACCGAGTAGCGGTCGACGTCGCTGAGGTTTCGAGCGAAGTGACGGGTGCTGAGAACCCGATCGTTCGACCACTGACGGAGTAGTTCGCCACTGTTGACCACGAACGCGTCTTCGAGCACTGGGGCGTTGATCCACTGCTGCCGACGCTCGCTGAAGATCGTGAGCCCGGGGCCGCCCTGAAGCAGCAGGGTGAAGAAGGTGGTGTCCACATGGGGCGCGATGCCAAAGCCCTTCTCTTCTGGGGCCGGTGGGTAATGAGACAGCCTTAGGCGAGCGAGGGGATGGGTGAAGGCGTCTGCGAAGAAGTCCTCTTCGAGGTCAAGGGCCGCGGCGTAGACCGGGACAAGCCGAAGCGCCACTTCCGAAACCAGCCCGTGGTAGCGCTCGACCGCTTCGCGGAAGCCGGGAAGTGCCGCGTCGTCGGGCCACTGGTTTTGGTTGAATCCGTTGTCTCGGTCGGTCTTGATGATGAGCGCTTCGTTGAGGTTGCCTGCATCGCGTCGGGGGAGTTTGCGATGGCCCACCTCGAGGTAGCCCGAGCCGGCCAATGGCCACCCTCGGTCCATTGCGAGGGAGGCTTTGGTGGCTGAATCGAGAGCATGAAAAGTCTCGGTCCAGGAGAGAATCGACGCCAGCTCCTCCGACGCAATCCCGTGGCCGATGAGCTGAAAGAAACCCACTTCCTCAGACGCGGTGCGCAACGTCGCCGCGGCGGAACCCGGATCTTTGGTCAGGTCAACGATGGGGATATCTCCCGGCTCAGCCTCCACAGGCGAACTCGTATCCCACCGCGCCGATTCGGCTTGTAACGCCCGTTCTTTCGCCTGGGGATCAAACGCCATGGCCATGGTTGGAGCGTACGCCGCTCAATCTCTCCCGCCCACGAGGAATGCAGCACAGCCCAACATCCATACGGCCGCACCGGCGATGGTCAACCAGTCGCCATCGCGAGCACCGATCACGAGAAACAAGACGCCGCTCAGGCTGAACATCGCCCATCCAAAGCGGTCATAGCCGGTCACCGAAAGATCTTAGAAGAACGGGCTTACGAACACCGCAGGTTCGGGTTCGGGCACCGGCTCTGCCGGCGGGCCCATTCGTAGTGCCCGCATGGCCCACATCCCAACGAGCGGTCCGGGGGCCAGCATGAGGAACGCCCATCCCCATCCGTGTGCGTCCCGGACGATAGGAACGAGGAAGATCGTGAACACCGTTAAGACAAAGCCTGCTGCGAGTTGCATGGTGAGGGCAGTCCCGATGTAGGCCGGTGGGCACGTCTCGGTCACGATGGTTGAGAATTGTGCGCTATCGGCGACGACCCAGAAACCCCAGACCAAGCCGATTGCGATCACGATGGGTCGAGGCGCATCCACGAGGAAACCAATGACAACGGCTACCGACCCGGACCATCTCATAGCGAGTGCAGCTGCTTCGGACCGCGTTCGACGGTCGCTCACGAGACCGGCATAGACCGAACCAGCGGCTCCTGACGCGATCACCGCAAATGCCGCGAAGCTTGCCTGCCGTGCCGTCCCAAGTACGTCGGTATAGAAGGCGGCGATCCAGGCCCACATGGCGTAGAGCTCCCACATGTGGCCGAAGTAGCCGATGCTGGCGAGCCGGAACTTCCGATCTCGGGCGATGTTGCCGAGCTGGCTGAGGTCGAAGACCGCCGAGGCCACAGCATGGGGCCCCTCGGTGCCGAACCGTTCAACGAGAAACCCGCCGGCCAACGTGAGAGCTGACGCCATCAGCAACGTGAGCTGCCAATCGACGCCGCCCAAACCGTTGAGAAGGTGAGGTAAGGCCGAGCCGGCAGACAGACCACCGATCATCACCCCTAAGGCCAAGCCGCGTCCGGTCCGGTACCAGGAGGACATCGCCTTGAGTGCCGGGGGGTAGACCCCGGCAAGAAACGCTCCGGTGATGAAACGCAGCACCACCGCCGGACCGAACCCATCAACGAAGGCCAGGGTCCCGTTGGCGATGGCGGCTCCGGTCGAGCCAAGGAAGATCAATCGAAGGGGTGGGATTCGATCGGCAAGGTTTGTCACCGACGACCACACCGCCCCGGCGACGAACCCGAGCTGAACAACGATCGTGAGCCAGCTGGCCTGACCGCTGGTGAGGTCCCATACGTCGCGCAGTTGGGAAAGGACCGCAGCGGTAGAGAACCAGGTGGACATCGAGAGAACAAGTGCGACCGCCAGCAACTGCAACTGTCGATTCTGTGGTGTCGACTCGAACGTGTTCATCTCAGTCTCGGAACCCCTCGTTGTCAGCGATCATTCCGCATAAGGCCGGACAACCGTCATTCGGTTCAATTGGTTCTTCACAGTAACGGTCATCGCGCCTGCAACGCCCATCGATTGGGGCTGGGTGAAACCTCCCCGGCGACTAAAGAACAGGCCGAATCGGCCGTCTGAGTATTCATGCAATCCGCGCTGTTGTCGGACCTTCGAACCCAAGCCTTCTTCTTGTGCGGTTGCGCTGCCGTTATTGCGGTGGGCGGCTTTTTCTTTGGGCAGCGCGGAGCGGATCCCGAGGTGATCTCGCTCCCGTTTGGCGTTGAGGAAACCGCCGCTCAAGTGCCCGGAGCGCAGGGCGTGCCGTCCAATGATCGGGTAGCAGGTGAGGTCACAGCGGAGCTGTCGGGGCCGCAATTCTCGATCGATCCGGTCGATCCGGTCTCTGAAGAACAGACCATCGTCGTGTCGGGAACGGCAACCTCGGGAACGCGGGTCTTCACCTCGGCAGCACAAGCAGAGTTGCTCGACGGTCGGTGGTCCGTGTCGGTCGTGCTGGTGGCGGGTGACAACGATGTTCTGATCGAGGGCCTCGGCGCCAACGGCGAGATTGCATCGGAGACCTTCTCGGTTCGGTACGAGCCCGGCTCGCTGCCGGACGTGGCATTCTCGGCCGAGCAACGGTTCCGGGCCAGCCAAGACCCTGAGCCCTGGGAGTACTTCTCCGGAACGGCGACCCCGCTCAGCACAGTGACACTTTCTTCCGACTACGGAACAGCTTCGACCGTCGCCGACTCCGAGGGCAACTGGGAATCGGCCATCTTCTTCGATGCCCCGGGCAGCGATCACCCTTTTGCTGTAGTCGTTGAGGCTGCCAACGGCACCGCAACGTTTGGCTTCACGTTTCAACCCACCAACTGACCGGCAGCGGCCGGGCCGCTGAACTGTTAGCTTCATGCGATGGCAACGCGGCTTGTTCTGGTCCGGCACGGTGAGACGGAGTGGTCGGCCAATGGTCGCCATACGGGCAGAACCGACATCCCGCTGACACCAAACGGAGAAGAAGAGGCCCGAATGGCGGCGGAGACTTTGTCCGAGTGGGACTTCGAGCGAGTGTTCTCCTCGCCGCTGATTCGAGCCAGGACCACGGCAAAGCTCGCTGGGTTCGATCCCGAGATCGACGACCGGCTGGTGGAGTGGGATTACGGCGAGGTTGAGGGTCGCACTAACGCCGAGATCGTGGCGGAACGCCCGGGCTGGTCGAAGTGGAGCGATGGTGTTGGTGGCGGTGAGACGGCCGGCGATGTCGGTGTTCGAGCCGATGCGTTTATCGGCGATGCTGGTCATGTGGAGGGCGAGGTTCTGGTGTTTGCCCACGGCCACTTCTTGTCGATCATGATCGCACGCTGGCTGGGGCTCGATGCCACGGAGGGCCGTTTGTTTCCGCTGGCGACTGCAACCGTGACCGTGCTCGGAACCAAGCGAGCCGACGGAATCATCGAGACGCTGAACCACCGTTGCGGCAACTACCTTCCGGAAAAGCCCGTCGACCGCTGACGGGGCAACAAAGGTGCCCGTCACCGAGCGTTGCGGTATTGACTGCAGTTGACAGATATTGTACGGACAAATAGAGTTGGGCGGCCGCCGGAAGGCCTGAACAGCCAGCCGTCGTTCTGAAATTCAAAAATGGAATGGCAATTCCACTTTTTCTCGCCAGCTTCGTTTCCCTGGGAAGGGGAGTGATAGCGTCTAACAAGATCTAAAAGGGGACCCCGCATGACCCGTCTGGGCTTTTTGTTGGATAGCGACAATTGCATTGGCTGCCATGCCTGCACGATCGCTTGTAAGAGCGAGCATGACGTGCCACTGGGGGTGAATCGCACCTGGGTCAAGTACATCGAAACCGGCACGTTCCCAAACGTTGCTCGCAAGTTCAACGTGATGCGTTGCAACCAGTGCGAAGACGCCCCCTGTATGAGCATCTGCCCCACCTCGGCGTTGTATCGGGCCGATAACGGCGTCGTCGATTTCCAGGACGATGACTGCATTGGATGCAAGAGCTGCATGAATGCCTGTCCCTACGATGCGCTCTACATCAACCCCGAGACCAACACCGCACACAAGTGCAATATGTGTAACCACCGTCTCGAGGTGGGCCTTGAACCGTCGTGTCAGATCGTGTGCCCCACCGAGGCCATCAAGATCGGTGACCTCGACGACCCCAACAGCGAGATCAGCAGGATCATCGCCCGCGATGATGTGGCGGTTCGCTCGCCGGAGCAGAACACCAAACCAAAAGTCTTCTATCGCGGTGCCGACCAAGCTTCGCTCGATCCGACCCGCACGGCAATTGCCAACGACGGCATGATCTGGGCCGACACGCTGGTTGGAAACATGAAGCGCCACCCCACCGTGCCGGTGGAACTGGGAAAGAAGCCGGTCGAACTCGACGGCGTCGTTGCCCGAACCGTCTACACCACGTCCCACATGATGACGTGGAAGGAAAAGGTGTCCGGCTATCTGGTCACCAAGGCAGTCGCTGCCGGCGTCATGTTGGTCGCTGCTCTGATGGTGCTCATGGGGCACGGAGGCGAGCAAGCTGCCGTGGGCGTCATGCCCCCGGTTGTCGCAGGGATTTTCCTGGGCCTCACCAGTGTGCTCCTCATCACCGACCTCAAACAGCCCGGCCGTTTCTACTACCTGATCACCAAAGGCAACTGGGAATCATGGCTCGTGAAGGGTGCCTACGTCCTGATGTTCTTCGGTGCGGTCTGTGGTCTCTGGTTCCTCGGTGGACTGATGGACAACGGAGGGCTCCTCAAGGTGCTCGCCGTCCCTGCGGTGATCGGTGCCGCCGGAACAGCCGGCTACACCGCATTCCTCTTCGGTCAATGTGAGGGTCGGGACCTGTGGCAGACACCGCTGCTCCTTCCGGTGCTCTTGGCCCAGGCGGTCACCGCCGGCGGAGCGACCTACGCCATCATGGACCTGTTCATGGACCTCCCCGAGGTAACCGCGGTCCGTTGGGTGTTGTTGGGCGGTGTTCTGGCAACCGCAGCTCTGATCGCTGTCGAGCTCACCTCGAAGGGCAGCCGACACGTGGAGCTCGCGGTCCACGAGATGACCAAGGGTCAGTACGGCCAGCAATTCTGGATCGGCGGCGTCCTCGCCGGTCTCATCTGCCCGGCGGTGTTGATGATTCAGGCGCTCGTCGTCAATCAGGAGTCGCCTATCGCAGGAGCGATGGCCGGGGTCTTTGCCCTGGTCGGAATGTACGCCTACGAAGACACCTTCGTCCGGGCGGGACAGAGTGTGCC
>CALHFG010000094.1 GCA_938029215.1 uncultured Acidimicrobiales bacterium
TACCGGCTGGTAGACCTCGAGCAGTTGGCCCTGGCTTCGAACAAGCTCGTTTTCCGCTTCATCCAGGTCACTCACCTCGGCGACCACCTGCCCGGTTTCGAACGCTTCGACCGCCTCTTCGCTCAGCTCCAGAACGGTGCCGACGAGATCGGGCTGATCTGCGTAGAGGATGCGGCCCTCTTCGTTCCACAGCCGCAGGTGCAGGAACGTCTCGCTCTCAAAGATCTCGCCCATCCGCCATTCGAGTCGCCCCATCGCCTGAGGGTCACCCGCCAGAAGCTCGGGGGAAAGCTGTTCCTCAATGACGACGCGGGTGAGGGTCGCTGTGCGGTCAGCTGCATCGGCGATCGCCTGATCCGTTCCAGCTCGACGGCTGGAGACCACGCTGCCAATCGCCAAGACAAGCAACGCCACGAGCCCGGCAGCTACGAACTGGGCGACATGCTGGGCGACGGTCCGACCCGGTCGGGGAGGAATCTTGGTACCGATCCCTCCCTCGCTCGTATTCCACGAGACCAGTGTGGCTTCGCTCGGTTGCACGGTGATGCTGTTGGTCAGGCGGTTCATGACGCGAGATGTTCTGTTGGGAGGCTCGAACCTTCCAGCAAGGACCAAGCGACGGCGTATGCGCAGCGTAAGTAGATCATGACCACCGGCACCCATTGTCGTCGAGGAGCAGCGTCACGTCTAGCCGATGGCGAACACGTTGGACTGGAGATCCAGCGAGAAGCGCTCGCAGCTCAGCTGGAAATTCGACAGCTTTCACCTTCTTCACAGGACAATAGTGACCTGCTCAAACCTGTCGGGCTACTAGACATTGGTACTAGCACGCCAGCATCGAGGAGCGGCGGTGAGAGCGACAGGAAGCTGCTTAGAGCTTCCGGGCTATCGGACCGTCGGCTGAATCTTCCACCGTCCAGCCGAGCGCCGAGAGCTCATCCCTAATCTCGTCAGCGGCAGACCAATCCTTCGCCGCCCGCGCTTCGGTGCGCCGTTCAACCAGGGCTGCCACCTCTGCAGGGACGTCCTCACCTGCGGAAACAAGTTCAAGTCCCAGCACAGAAGCGATTTCGAGCGCCGTAGCCGCCGCGGGGTTGGCCGTGCCTGCATCGCCGGCGTCTAACGCAGTGTTTGCCTCGCGTACCTTCCGGAACATCAGATCGACACCGCCGGCGGAATCAAGATCACGGCTAATAATCTCGTCGAACTCAGCCATTGCGACGGGGTCAGACCCCTCGCCAATCTCACCGAACCGGCGGGCGAAGGTGTCCAGCCGCTCTATGGCGTTTGTTGCGTTGCTTAGCGACGTTTCGGTCACCTCCATGGGAGAGCGGTAGTGGCTCTGCAACACCAGGAGTCGATACGCACGAGGGTCATACTGTTCCGCGAGATCGAGAAGGTTCGTGACGTTGCCGAGACTCTTCGACATCTTCTCGCCCTCCATCTCAACGAACCCGTGGTGCATCCAATGGTTCGCAAACGTCTTGCCATTAGCGACCGCCTGGGCACGTTCATTTTCGTGATGAGGAAAGGTGAGATCGAGCCCTCCGGTGTGCAGATCGAAGCCTTCACCCAGGATGTCGAGACTCATCACCACACACTCGGTGTGCCAGCCCGGTCGCCCTTCGCCCCAGGGCGAAGGCCATGCAGGCTCACCGGGCTTGGTGAACTTCCAGAGCGCGAAGTCCGCCGGGTTTTCCTTCTCTGTGCCCACGACGGTCCGATCGCCGCCGCCCTCCAGAAGGTCGTCGAGGTTCTGATTTGCGAGCAGCCCGTAGTCCTGGACTTCGGACACCCGCAAATAGATCCCGTCGCTGGTGACATAGGCCTTTTCGCCGTCGATGAGTTGGCCGATGAGTTCGACCATCTCATCCACATACTCGGTGGCATGAGGGGTGTGGTCGGGGCGTTGCACGTTGTAGAGGTCCATCGACTTCCACCAGATGCTCTCGCACTTGGTGGCGATGTCTTGCCACTCCCGATTCTCGTCGTTCGCCCGGTTGATGATCTTGTCGTCGATGTCGGTGATGTTGGACACGAACGTGACATCGAGACCCTTCCAGGTGAGCACCCTTCGCAAGACGTCGTACACCATGGTGTGCCGCCCGTGCCCGATATGGGGCGGCCCATACACCGTTGGCCCGCACACATAGATCGAGACCTTGCCCGGGTCGCGCAGTTCGAGCGGGACCACAGTGCCAACGGCGGTGTTATAGAGGGAGATCACTCGTTCAGTGTAGGAAGTATCGACTTACCGCCGAACCGATTATCCAAGCCGTTGACACAAATGGGGTCAGACCTTCATTTGTGCGGAAGTCGGCATGGGGTCAGACCCCATTTGTGTCAGACCTCAGCGTTAGGCCTCGGGTCCGGTAGGACTCCAGCGGTGGCCCCAGGGGTCGACAAACCAGCCGATCCGGAATCCGTGCTGATTCGCAGGTGGACGTTCAGCGGTGGCCCCGGCCGAGATCGCGTGGTCGAAGACTGCGTCGCAGTCGTCGACGTGAATGACCAACGCCATCGAGGTGGGTCCACCGTGGCCCTTTGGATGAACAAGGTTCATTTCGGGGAAATCATCGGCGAGATACATCTGGTGACCTCCGACGATCAACTCGGCGTGGCCGATCCGGCCGTCGTCCATCTCGAACAGCTCGCCGGTATGTTCAGCACCGAAGACCTCTTCGTAGAACTGGAGCGCGGCCCGGCCGTCGCCGACGGTGAGATACGGGATAAGTGGTTTGTTCACGGAAACTCCTTCGGTTGCAGCTAGTTGAGGACGGGGTTGGGGACGAGGTTGGGTTAGGGGCCATGAAAAGTCGGTAGGCCCATGAGCCCGCAGCGATTCGAGCCGCTCCATGGCGTCGGCCATAGATGGCGTCGTTCCAGCCGGAACCCACCAGCCGCAGGTCATCGGCTGTTCTACGTGCTGGAACCAGTCGCCGCGGCGCCGCAGGTAGGTCACATGGTCGGTGCGGTACATGAAGTCCCGCAATGCTTCGACACTGGTCCAGACCGAGAGGTTCGGCGCCATCAGTGGGTCCTCCGCGCCAGGTACCGGGACCAGGCTTGACGATCCCCCATCGCCATCGGTGAGTCGCCATACGAATCCCGGTGACTGCTCGGCTAGTTCGTTGATTCGATCGAGCGCTCCCGCAAATTCGGCCATCTCAGGAGAGTCCAATGGGGCATTGAAGAGACCCAGGTTCAGCTGGGCAAGGTGCCATTCGGCAGGTTCGGAGTTGCGGAGGCGATCTGCTCGAGCCTCAATCGCCTCGACCCGACCACGTAGACGATCAACGAATTCTGGATCCGGCGCATCGGAGGCGGCTGGGTTCAACTGGCGAAGCGGATCAGTGCTGTGTGAATCAGTGCTGTGTGAATCAGTGCCGTGTGAATCAGACAATGTGTCCTCCCGTCTTTTCATAGGTTGTGCGGAACGCGTTTCGGGCTCTTGCGAGCAGGCTTTCGGTGCTGCGAACCGACCGTTTCAACGTTTCAGCACAGTCGGGCACGCTGAGATCATCGAGGTACCGGAGGACCAGCACGCTTCGATAGTGAGGTGGCAGTTCTCGAAGGACTGCGTGCGCTCGTTCGGAATCGATCACCGTGTCCCATGGATCGACGTCATCGATTCGCCCGCCTTCGAGCAAGGTCAATGATCGTTCGGCTAACCCTTGCCGGCGCCAGTGGTCGATCAATTTGTTTCGAGCAACCGTGATCAGCCACGGCACCGTCAGCGGAGGGGCTTGATCACGCGACCAACTGAGAGCGGCCTGGACAAAAGTGGCCGAGGTCAGTTCTTGAGCCAATTCGACCGAACCGCACCGTGCTCGAAGGTACCGATACACCTCGGGCATGGCGATGTCGTAGACGTCGGAAAGGCGCTGCCGGTCTGGCGCTGCTTCGGAAACGTTCATACACCTACTCCAACGAACGACGACCTACATCTCCGTCGCGAAATCTTCAGAAATCCACTTAGGATCAGAACGAAGCCAGCACCGCCTGGGTTTGGGTCGTTCGGGTAACCAACTTGCCGGCGTCGTTGGTGATGTCGGTTTGAACAACGATGGTGGTTTTTCCACCGTGGACCAGGGTTGCGGTCAGGTTCACGTCGCCGCTCGTCAACGGCCGGAAGAAGTTCGTCTTGGACTCGATCGTGCTGGTGCCAGCCCCTTCGGGCAGGTTCAGGACAGCGACGAGCGCACCGACCGAATCGGCGAGAGCCATCAAGTAGCCACCGTGTAACACATCACCGAAGGTCGTGCGGTCAGCGGCCCACGGCGCTCGGCCGACGGCACCGCTTTTGTCACCGCTAAGAATCTCGATATCCAGCCCACTCATGAATGGCATGGTTCGAACCAGAGCGGTGAGGTCGGCATTTGCTGCTGGACGGGTCGTCATGCCGAAACACTAGGGCAGGACCAACTCGATCCGAAATGATGGAATAGGTTGGCCACGTGAGCTTCACCCGTCGCACCTTGACCATCGGCGGGGTCACCAAGCGCGAACTGCTCGTCCGATTGAAAGAGGCATCGGTCTCGCTCAATGACTACGCCCGTGAACTCTTCGATGACCCCGGCTTTCACACCATGCCGGGCAGCTCGGAGGTGGAGGTGGTCGCCATATCGTTGCCTGAACTCGGGTTGAGCGAGGGCGGAACCTTCGATCAGATCCTTGAACACGCCGCGGCCAAGGGACTCAAGACCTGCCCGCTCGAAGTAGCACCCCATCTCAGACTGTCCTACCTCGATCAGCCAAGAGGCCCCTACCTCACGGTGGCGTCCAGAGAACTTCACCCTGGCACCGAGCAACCCAACGGCTTCTATCTACGTCATCTCGATGACGGCTTGTGGCTCCGAGGCTATGAGTCGGGCCCGGAGAATGTCTATGCGCCCGACTTCAGCGATTTCGTCTTTCTCGCCTAATTCCCTGCTGCGGAAACCCGCTCGCTAACGGGGTACCGCCGTTTACACTTGCGGGCTATGGCTGCGCAGGGTTCAGGACCGCCAAAGAAGGCATCATTAGAGGGCCTCGAGGCCAAGTGGGACGGCGTTTGGGCAGACGGAAACGTCTATGCATTCGACCGCACGGCCGAGCGGGCCGATGTCTTCAGCATCGACACTCCCCCGCCCACGGTCTCGGGCTCACTTCATGTCGGTCACGTCTTCAGTTACACCCACACCGACACCATCGCCCGCTACCAACGGATGACCGGCAAGAAGGTCTTCTACCCCATGGGTTGGGACGACAACGGACTCCCGACCGAACGCCGGGTTCAGAACTACTACGGCGTTCGTTGTGATCCGTCGCTGCCCTATGAGGAGAACTTCACTCCCCCGGGTCGCGAGGGCCTCGGCGCCGACGGTAAGAAGCTCAAGCAGCAGGTCCCCATCAGCCGTCCCAACTTCATCGAACTCTGCACCGAACTGGTTGCCGAAGACGAAGCCGTCTTTGAAGGTCTCTTCCGTCGGCTCGGGCTCAGCGTCGACTGGACTCTTCTGTATGAAACCATCTCCGACGCGTCGCGCCGCGCCAGCCAACAGGCGTTCTTGCGGAACCTCGCCGGTGGCCACGCCTACCAGCAGGAAGCTCCGAGCCTGTGGGACGTCACCTTCCAAACCGCGGTCGCTCAGGCCGAACTGCAGGATCGGGATCAACCCAGCGCCTATCACACGCTGAAATTCACTCGTCCCGACGGTTCCGATCTCCTAATCGATACCACTCGCCCCGAGCTCCTTCCCGCCTGTGTTGCCGTCGTTGCTCACCCCGACGATGAACGTTTCAACGGACTCGAGGGCCAAACGATCACCACGCCCATGGGTGTTGACGTTCCACTGCGTCTGCACGAACTTGCCCAGCCCGACAAAGGCACCGGCGTCGCCATGGTCTGCACCTACGGCGATACCACCGACGTCACCTGGTGGCGGGAGCTCAACCTGCCAAGCCGCGCGGTTATTAACCGAATGGGACGCTTCACCGCCGAGGCCCCGGGAGTTCTCACCGGTGCCGGACTGGCGTTGTATGAAGAGATGGTTGGCAAGACCGTTTTCACCGGACGCCAAATCCTGGTTGATGCGCTCACCGAAGCGGGCTCGATCGTTGGCGAGCCTCGCAAGATCACCCATCCGGTCAAGTTCTTCGAAAAGGGCGACAAGCCCTTGGAGATCGTGTCGAGCCGTCAGTGGTACATCCGAAACGGCGGTCGCGAGGACGACCTCAAGGCGGCGCTGGTCGAGCGGGGCGAGAACATCGAATTCCATCCCGCGTACATGCGGTCCCGGTACCGGAACTGGGTCGAGAACCTCAACGGCGACTGGCTGGTCAGCCGGCAACGGTTCTTTGGCGTCCCCTTCCCCGTCTGGTACGCGCTCGATGACGCCGGGGACCCGATTCACAGCAAGCCACTCGTCCCCGACGAAGCCGACCTCCCCATCGACCCTTCGGTCGACATCCCCGCCGGCTACACCGCCGATCAGCGTGGAGTTGCCAACGGCTTTATGGCCGACCCCGATGTCATGGACACCTGGGCCACCTCGTCGCTCACTCCCCAAATCGCCGGAGACTGGTCAGAGGCCGGAGCCGACCTGTTCGAACGCGTCTACCCCTTCGACGTTCGACCCCAGGCTCACGACATCATCCGAACCTGGTTGTTCTCCACGGTCGTCCGAAGCCATTTCGAACACGACAGCGTTCCATGGCGCAACGCTGCCCTGTCGGGATGGATCCTGGACCCGGATCGGAAGAAGATGTCCAAGTCGGTCGGCAATGTTGTCGTCCCAACCGAACTACTGGAGAAGTACGGGTCCGACGCCGTCCGTTACTGGGCCGCCTCGGCCCGACCCGGCACCGACACAGCGTTCGACGAAGGGCAGATGAAGGTTGGCCGGAGACTCGCGATCAAGCTCTTGAACGCTTCGAAATTCGCTCTGGGCATGGGTGTTTCGGTCGACTCGCTCGAACTACCGGTTACCCAACCGCTCGACCAGGCATTGGTCGCTCGGCTGGCTGCGCTCGTCGCCGAGTGCACCAAGGCGTTCGACGACTACGACTACGCCCGAGCCCTCGAGCGGGCCGAAGGTCTGTTCTGGATCTTCACCGACGACTACATCGAATTGGTGAAGGACCGAGCCTACGGCGAAGGCAGTTCCACATCGGAAACCGCAACCGCATCAGCCCACGCAACCCTTGGGCGCACCCTCGACACGCTGCTTCGCCTGTTTGCACCGTTCCTCCCCTTCGCAACCGAGGAGGTCTGGAGCTGGTGGCGCGAAGGATCGATCCATCTCGCTGCATGGCCCGACGGAGAACAGCTAGCCCAGGCCGCCGGCCCCGATGCAGACCCGGAGATCCTGGCCGTCGCTGGCACGGCGCTCACTGAGCTGCGCCGACCAAAGACCGAAGCGAAGCGATCGCTCAAGACCCGAATCACCTCGGCCACCATCACCACCAACGACCGGCCCCGTTTGGAAGCCGCTATGACAGACCTCGTCGATAGCGGAAACGTGGACGCCTACGAGATCGCCGACGGCGACGAACTGAGCGTCACGGTCGAGCTCGAGCCCGAAGCCCAAGACTGAGATCGAATACCATGAATTCGTCCACTTCTTCTGAACAGACCATTCTCGTCACGGTCAACGGAGACGACCGTCCCGGAATCACCGCCGGGGTGATGGACGTCATTGGTTCCTCGGGCGCGACGATCGAAGACGTGGAACAAATTGTTGTTCGCGCCAAGCTGCATCTGTCGATGGTCGTACGGGTTCCGCCCCGCCGTGACCTGATCAAAGAACTCCTGCTTTTTGGCTGGCAGCAGAAGATGCAGGTCGACTTCGAGATCGTCAACGAAACTCCCACCCCTCGTCCGCCGGGTTTGGTCGTCACGCTCGTAGGGACCGAGATCCATCCGCTGGAGTTCGCCGCGGTCGCCTCCATGTGCGCCCGAGTAGGCGGAAACATCGACCGCATCACGCGGCTCGCTCGGTACCCGGTGATGGCGTATGAGCTGGTGGTGCGAGGGGCCCGCAGCGATGAGCTCCGGCGGAACCTGCTCTTGGCCGGCCGTGATCTTCGTTGCGATCTGGCCGTGGTTCACGAAGGGCTGGCTCAGCGCGGCGCCCGGCTCATCGTGATGGACGTCGACTCGACGCTGATTCAGAACGAAATGATCGACCTGCTGGCAGAAAACGCTGGATACGCATCCGAGGTAGCTGAGGTCACCGAACGGGCGATGGCCGGAGAACTTGACTTCGAAGCCTCATTGGTCGAGCGCGTCGCTCTACTGAAGGGTCTGCCCGAGTCCGCGATCGCCGACGCCCGAAGCAGGATCAAACTCACGCCCGGGGCGCGCACGTTCGTTCAGACGCTTAACGTCTTGGGCTATCGCACTGCCATTGTTTCCGGCGGATTCACTTCGATCACCGAATCCCTCGCCAGAGATCTTGGAATCGACCATGCCTACGCCAACACGCTCGAGGTAGTTGACGGCACCCTCACCGGACGCGTAATCGGCGACATCGTGGACCGAGAACGCAAGGCCGAGCTCATCAAGGAGCTGGCCCAGATTGAGGGCATCTCGGTGGAACAGGTAGTAGCCGTCGGTGACGGCGCGAACGATCTCGCGATGCTGGAGGCCGCCGGCCTTGGGATTGCGTTCAACGCCAAACCCGTCGTCCAAGACGCCGCTGACACCACGATTAACGTTCCCTACCTCGACGCAATCCTGTTCATGCTTGGTGTGCGACGCGACCACATCGAAGCCGCCGGCCTCGGCTGAGTTGTTGCGC
>CALHFG010000095.1 GCA_938029215.1 uncultured Acidimicrobiales bacterium
TTCGTCGAAGTCGTAGTTCACGAGGTCACCCATTGACGCACCTTACATGCGGTCTGCTCAGTGGGCCGCAGCGGGTTCGGCGTCGTGGGATGAGCCGTGGAATTGCGAGACGATGCCAACCACTACGACGCCAACGATGAATCCGACGACCGCCGACATTGCAGTGTTCACAAGCCAGCCCAGAAGACCGCCGATACCGCCGACGCCGTTCACCGATTCTTCGAGATCGTGCACGATGTCGTAGGGCAGATCCCAGCCCAGTTCGTGAGCACCAACGATGAGAATGTGGCCACCGACCCACAGCATCGCTGCGGTTCCCACGATCGTGAGCCACTTCAGTACCACGGGCATGCCGTTCACGAGCATGCGCCCGGTCTTTTGGGCCGACTCAGAGTCTTGGGAGGCGAGCGCCAGCCCTACATCGTCCATCTTCACGATCAGTGCAACGACGCCGTAGACCACGATGGTGATCATGATGGCGACGACCACCATGATGATCGCCGTGGCGAGGAAGCTGTTGTCCGGGTTGCTATCGAGGACCTCTTTGAGCGAGATGACCATGATCTCGCCGGACAGGATGAAGTCGGTTCGGACCGCACCGGCGATCGTCTTCTTCTCCGCCTCGGGGCCTTTCAGCGCTACCGGAACGTCGTGATCCACTTCGGGCGCGTGCCTGAGTTTGTGGATGATCTTTTCGGCACCTTCAAAACAAAGGTACGTGCCGCCCGCCATCAAAATGAGCTCGACCAATAACGGGAAGTACTCACTGAGCAAGAGAACAACGGGAAGGATGAAGAGCAGCTTGTTACGCAGTGATCCCGTGGCGATCTTCTTGATGATCGGGAGCTCACGATTTGCTGCGAGTCCCTGGACATACGCCGGAGTCACCGCCGTGTCGTCGATGACGACACCGGCGGCCTTGGCGCTGGCCTTACCGGCGGCAACGCCAACGTCGTCGATCGATGCGGCGGCGAGCTTCGCCAACGCAGCTATGTCATCGAGCAATCCAACGAGGCCACCAGCCATCGATCATCCTTTGAGAGACGGTTCAACGTTTCAGGCTAATTGACGACAGCGGCCGTGCGGGCGACCATCGGCAACCGCCGCGGGAACTAGGCCCAGATGTCGCCGATGGTGTAGCCCTCGGGAAATGGGTCGGTGTCGTCCAGCAGGTAGTCGCCCATGCCGGTGATCCACCCCTGGCCGCTGATCTCGGGAACGATGGCGGCGTAGTCCCCCACCGTCGTCTCGGCCACGATTCGTCCTTCGAAGGTGGTCCCCAGTGGACCCTGATGCACAAACACATCACCGGGCGCCAGAAGGCCGCGGGCATACAGCGCAGCCATTTTGGCCGACGTGCCCGTACCGCACGGGCAACGGTCGAGGGCACCACCCCAGGTTTCGGGCCGGTCCCAGTCCAGGGTCCCGGTGGCCACGGTGACGGCGTTCCGCCTACTGGCCGCGGGCATCGTGGGAGCGCCGGATAGCTGGCCGATAGTTGGTCCGGTGATCTCCGCGTGCAGCGGATGTGTGACCGGCAGCTGTTCAGCTGATGCGGCCCGAATCATTTCGGTTGCCCGGGTGATTTGGGCCCCATTCGACGGGTCGAGGCTGATCCCCAACGCATCCGCATCGGCAATGACAAAGAACATCCCGCCCCACACGATGTCTACGGTGACCGACCCCAGCTCGGGTACGTCGATCTGGGCGTCCAGGTGCATGGCAAACACCGGTACGTTCGCAAAATGCACCTTTGTGACTTTGCCGTTCGCACAGTCGGCGCGCACCTCGATCAGGCCGGCGGGAGCTTCCAGCGTGAGCGTGGTGACCGGCTCGACCATCGGCAGGATGCCCGTTTCCAGCAGAGCGGTGACCACGCAGATCGTGTTGCTGCCCGACATCGGTGGATACTCGGTTTGCTCCATGATGATGAACCCGGCATCGGCAGCTGGGTTGTCCGATGGAACCAGTGCGTTGCAGCACAACCCGGGGTAGCCGCGGGGCTCGCGCAACATCTGCAATCGGATGTGATCGGCATTGGCTTCTAACCAAAGCATCTTTTCGAGCATCGTGCCGGCGGGAATGTCGGGCATACCGGCGGTGATCACACGGCCTGGTTCACCCTCGGCATGAACATCTACCGCAGTCAGTCGTTGCGTAAAGTTCGGCACGGACCAACTGTAGGGGGATCAGTCGAACGCGAGCTCGTCGCACCGTTCGATCGCGCGCTCGACCGCATCGGGCTGGGTGATCAAGATCGCGGTCAGCCACACGCCGTTTTGCACGATGAGGATGTCGGCGGCTCGGCGTTCTACCTCGTTCAACGACAGCTCGGGTCGCGCTGCGGCGAGCAGGCTGGCGAGACCAGCCAGATAACGCCGTTGCGCCGTGCGGTTGATTTCGGCGAAGGCAGGCTCAACACCTGCGAGCGACCACAGCTGCAACCGGAGGCTGAGGTAGGCGTCGGTGAGGTAGGACGGGTCGAGGGTGCGACGCAAGCAGTGCCGCAGATGATCTTTCGGCTCGGCATCGGGGTCGGGCTCGACCATCGCCGCGTCCTGTTCTCCAATTCGGGTGAGCGCCGCGCTGATGAGGCTGGTCTTGTTGTCAAAGTGATAGTTAGCCAAACCAACCGAAAGGCCGGCTTCCTTGGCGACCGCCCGCATGCTGGCCCCTGCGAGTCCGCTACGAGCGAGCACCGCAAGCGTGGCATCCAGAATTCGCTCATCGGCGGGGCGCTCATCGGCGGGGCGCTCATCGGCAGGGTTCGGAGTAGCCACAGCGTTCAGAATCGCATCTGTTGAATCTGAGCCGACAGACCACCGTCGAGCACCCACAACTGACCGGTGGCATAGCGCGCTTCATCCGACGCTAGCCAGAACACCAGGTTGGCCATGTCGGTCGGCGTGCCGATAGTGCGCAACGGATGTACGAACTCCGCTTCGGCCCGAGCCGCTTCGGGGTCGACGCCATCGGGGTAGAACTGTTGCAGCATCGGCGTGTCGATGTATCCGGGGCAGATGGCGTTGACTCGGATTCCTTCGGGCCCGTGATCCACCGCCATTGCCTTGGTGATCATATGTACCGCTCCCTTCGTGGCGCAGTAGGCGGCCAGTTTCGGGTCAGCGATGTAGCCGTCGTAGGAACCGAAGTTGATGATCGACGCGTGGCCCGACTGCCGGAGCATTCCGAGGGCGTACTTGGAGGTGAGGAACGTGCCGGTCACGTTGATGGCAAAGATCTTGTTCCAATCCTCCAGCGTCGTTTCCTCTACCGTCTTTTCGATCTCGATACCGGCCGCATTCACCACGATGTCGAGCCGGCCCTGCTGCTCGGCGATGACGTCGATACCGGCCTGAACTTCGGCTTCCGAGGTCACGTCGAACCGCAGGAACTGGCCCGCACCGGGCTCGCCGCCGATCGATCCGTCGTCGTCGAGGTCAGCGGCATACACAACGGCACCCTCCTTGGCGAGCCGTTCACAGACGGCCCGGCCAGCGCCCCCTCGCCCGCCGGTGACGAGGGCAACCCGGTCTGCCAGTGGCCCGTTGTTACGTTCTGGCAGTGCGGTCATGACGCTCCATTCGTTGTGATCTTGGCGTAGGCATCGAGCACGAGGCCGTGGAAGTGGTGAAGCGCATGCTCCGACAGCCCCGAACCGGCCGGGTCGTTGACGATTCGGCCCTGGTCGAAGGCGGGGGTGTTCATGCCCCGCTGCACGCTTTCCACCAGGCCGATGTCTTCCACCTGCAGGACCTCGTCGAGGTATCTCATCGATTCGATCTCGGCATCATTGGGTTCTGCAGACTCGAGGAAGAAGTCGTAGGTCTCATAGGTCAGGTCCGGGCCGGCCGGGATGATCTTGAGCACGATGAAGTTGCCTCGACCGGGGTAACGCATCATGCAGGTATTGGGCCACAGCCACCACACCGCATGATCGGTGACGGTCGCATCCGAGACGTCGTAGGCGGTGTTCTCGCTCTTGCCGGCCTCAGCCATGTGGCTGCTGTAGATCCCATGGGCCGTCACCTTGTAGGTGTCCATGTCGACCAGCGACACGAAGTCCTCGTGAGCCACATGGCAGTGGTAACACTCTAGAAAGTTGTCCACCACGTTCTTCCAGTTGGAGTTGATCGTGTAGGACAGCCGACGGGCAATGGTGAGGTTCTCCACGTCGGGGGCCCACTGGGCGATCTCGGCGCCGAGATCGCCCGATGCGGTCTGCAGTTCTTCGGCAGTGGGATCCAAGTTCACATAGACAAAGCCGCCGAACTCGGTGATCTGCACCTGATCCAGGCAGATCGAGCTCTTGTCGAAGTCGTTGAGGTGGCTGGTGTGGCGGGCCGAGGTGAGCGAGCCCTTTAGGTCATAGGTCCACGCGTGGTAGGGGCACACCACGTTGTTGGTCTGGCCAGTGCCCTGCAGCAGTTCGTGTGCCCGGTGCTTACAGACGTTGTAGAAAGCTCGTAGCTGTCCGTCTTTGCCTCGGACCGCAGCGATCGGCATGCCTGCGATGGTCTCGGTTACGTACGCACCCGCCTCCTTTAACGACTCGCCGTGGCAAAGCCACTGCCAGCTCTTTGCTATGACCACGGCCTGATCGGCCTCAAACCATTTCTGCTGGGTGTATGCGTCGGCGTGAAGCGACATCGAGGAGCTTGGATCTGGGTGCCAGCCCTGCGCTATTTCCGGTGGAGCCATTGCCACACTGTAGGACAGTTTTGAACGATCGTTCAAACCGTTCGGTGTCACGGCCGGTTTTGAGTGCCGAGTCGAATCCTTGCTAGGCAGTTGGGTGTGTGGCCACCACCGTTGATGGAACAAGCCGAACTCGAGTCGGCGGAGGCTGCGATTGTCCGGGCTCTCGAAAGCCGGTCGATAGATGATCTCAACGTCCTGGGGTTCGGTGAGCTCGGGCTGGCTATCGCCTGGCCCAGCGAGAATTCTGCCTTCGTTCTGAAACGCCAAGCACCCGGAACACCGGCGACGGTGGCGGCCGGCAAACAACGAATGCTGGGCTACATCGAGGCATTGGAGCGGCGAGGCGTGAGTGTCGTACCCACAACGGTCGTCGACATACCGTTGGCCCGCGGGCTACGGGTGCCCTATCTCATCCAACCAGTTCTCGATCCGGCCGAACTAGTGGAGAACATTCTGGCCGCGGCTGAACCGACACCAAACCATCCAGCATTGCTAGCGATCCGGGACGCCGTCGTGGCGGTGGTCGAGGACTCCCCTGCCGGCGGCCTGTCACTCGACGCACAGGTGTCGAACTTCGTCTGGCACCACGACCAGCTACACGTTCTGGATACCACCCCGGTCCTCCAGTGGGCCGCTGGTTCGGGGCCGCTGCACGACGTAGGCAACTACCTCAATGCTGTGCCGGCGCCGGTCCGGCCCGTGGCCATGAAGATGACGCGGAAGGTCGGCGAGGCCTACCGAACTCAGCACGGCTGCTTCTTCCGAGCAGTGGCCTACCTTCGACGCATCGAACTCGAACACTGGACCGACGCGGCGATCCAATGCTTCAACGAGGTGCTCGATCAGCCAATCGATCGGGCGGTTGCCGACGCCGAGTACGCCGCTTCGGTAAAGGAGCTACCAAATATCAAGCGCCTGGCCCGAGCCCAACGCCACTGGACCGAGACCATCCGCCGGCAGCGGTATGAATTCTTCATCACCGATAGCTTCGCGGGCAAGATCCACTGACAGCGACTGAATCTGGTTCATTCCCTCGACCAACTAGTCGCAGCGGAAAGGTGCGCTAGTTGCCGCTTTCGATATCGATCCAGACCACTTTGGTCTGCAGGAACTCATCGATTGATTCCAGCCCGTTGTCCTTACCGAAACCGCTCTGCTTGAAGCCGCCAAACGGAACGGTGTGGCTGACCATGCGATAACTGTTGATCCAGACGGTGCCCACGTCGAGGCGACGCACCATTCGGTGAGCTCTCCCCACATCCGCGGTCCACACTCCTGCTGCCAACCCGTACTGGCTGTCGTTGGCCAGCTTGACCACTTCGTCCTCGTCACTGAAGGGAACGAGCGCCAGCACCGGGCCAAAGACTTCTTCGCGCACGATGGAACAGCTGTTGTCTACCCCGGTGAGCACCGTGGGCCGCACGAACCGACCGCCGAGTTCGGGATCGATCACTCCGCCGGCGGCAACGGTGGCGCCCTCGGCTACACCGTCGGCGATCATCGCCATGATGCGGTCTCGGTGAGCGTCGGAAGAGATGGGTCCCATCTCGGTGGCGGGGTCGGACGGGTCGCCGAGCTTGAGGTTGTTGGCAATGTCGGAGATGCCGGCGACCACCTCGTCGTAGAGACTTTCATGAACATAGGCCCGTGAGCCGGCGACGCAGGTTTGCCCGGCGGCGGCGAAGATGCCGGCCAGGAGACCGTTGGTTGCCGCCTTCACGTTGGCGTCGGCAAAGATGATCTGGGGTGACTTACCGCCCAGCTCCATCACGGTTGGGGTGAGGTTCTTGGCCGCTGCAGCCAGGACGTGTTTGGCGGTCGCTCCCCCGCCGGTGAAGGTGAGCTTGTCGATTCCCGGGTGGGAGCTGACCGCGGCGCCAACGCCGGCGCCGCCGGTGACCACGTTGATCACGCCGGGCGGGAATCCCACTTCGGCCGATAGTTCCGCCAGCATCAGTGCAGTGGTGGGGGTGATATCGGAGGGTTTGATCACCACGGTGCATCCGGCCGCCAACAGCGGAGCCAGCTTCCAGGTGAGCAGCGCCAACGGCGAGTTCCACGGGATGATTGCCCCGACCACGCCGACGGGAACCCGTTCGGTGTAGACGAGATAGTTCGGCAACGGGTTCGGAATCTGTTGCCCGATCGATTTGTCGGCCATGCCGGCGAAGTAGTCGAGGTTTGGTTCCAGACTGGCCACCTGTCCCCTGGTCTCCCGGATCGCTTTGCCGTTGTCCCGGGTTTCAGCGAGTGCCAGCCGTTCGGCTTCCCTCGTGATCGCAGCACCGAGGGCCCGCATCAGGCCGGCCCGGTCCCGGGCGGCCATGGTGGCCCAGGGGCCGTCGGTGAACGCTCGGCGAGCCGCGCTCACGGCCACGTCGACCGCATCGGGATCGTCGGCCACCTGGGCCCAAACTTCGCCGGTGTAGGGGTTGATGGTGTCCATCCGGGCGCCGTCGGCGGGGGCGGTGAAGGCGCCGTCTATCCAGTTGTCAAAGGTCTCAGTCATGGTGTCTCTCTAACTCTTGATCAGGTCAGTAGCTCTTGGGCAGCCCGAGGCATTTCTGACCGACGAAGGCGAGGATCAGATTGTTGTTGATGGGCGCCACTTGGTACAGCCGGGTCTCGCGGAACTTTCGTTCAATGTCGTACTCGGCGGCAAATCCGAACCCACCGTGGGTGTCGACGGCCGCATTGCCTGCTGCCCACGATGCCTCGCTGGCGAGGAGCTTGGCCATGTTGGCTTCCACCCCGCAGGACTCACCACTGTCGAACAGGTCGGCCGCTTTCCACCGCATCAGGTCGGCGGCTTCTAGTTGAATGTGGGCTCGTGCCAGCGGGAACTGCACTCCTTGGTTCTGTCCGATCGGGCGATCAAAGACGACTCGCTCCTTGGCGTAGGCGGATGCCCGGTCGAGGAAGAACCGTCCGTCGCCGATGCACTCGGATGCGATCAGGATCCGTTCGGCGTTCATGCCGTCGAGTATTTGACGGAACCCCTGGCCTTCAACTCCGATCAGTGCCGAGGCGGGGATCTCCATGTCGTCGAAGAAAACCTCGGTGCTGTTGTGGTTCATCATCGTTTCGATCGGGTTGATCGTGAGCCCGTCGATGAGCGAGCCGTCGTCGTTGCGCATTTCGACCAGGAAGACCGACAGTCCTTCCAGCCTGCTTTCCACTTCGTCTGCGGGCTGGGTGCGAGCCAGCAACACCATGAGGTCGGAGTATTCGGCCCGGGACGTCCAGATCTTCTGACCGTTGATCCGGTAGATGTCACCGTCGCGTTCGGCTTTGGTTCGGATCATGGTGGTGTTCGAGCCGGCTTCGGGTTCGGTGACTCCGAAGGCTTGTAGGCGCTTGCGTCCGTCTGCGACCTGGGGAAGGTAGGTCTTCTTTTGTTCGTCGGAACCGTGGCGGAGCACGGTTCCCATCACGTACATCTGTGCGTGGCACGCACTGGGGTTGCCGCCACTGGCTGATATCTCTTCGAGGATGACCGACGCCCCGCCGAGGCTGAGGTCGCCTCCCCCGTACTCTTCGGGGATCAACGCACCGAGCCAGCCTTGTTGGGTGAGCTCGGCCACGAACTCTTCGGGATACCGGTTGGGTTCGAGGCCCCGCCAGTACTCGTTGCCGTATTTGTCGCAGAGCCGTCGGACTTCGGTCCGAATGACGTCGTGCTGTTCTTCGGTTCTATCGATCAAGAGTGTTCCTACTTCTTGGCGGTGATCTGTACTACGAGCGCCAGACCCGAGTGGGCGGGCCCTTCCACGACGGGGCGTTCCGTTTCGTTTTGCTCGGTGAACTGAAGGCCGTTCAGTTCTTCGACCAGTTGTTCCGCGCTGGCGAGAAAGGATCGGTTGCTTGGTCCGCCGGTGTCCCGCTCGGCCTGGTCGGGTTGGTAGGCCTCGAGGATGAACCAGCCGCCCGGTTTGAGGGCCTCCACGACTCGGGCGTGCAGCGGTGCCCGAACCTTGGCGGGCATGTGGGCGAACACCGACACGATGGCGTCCCACTGGGCCGTTCCCAACTCGAAGGTTCCGAGATCGGCCTCGACCGTTGTAAGTGAGACTCCCCGTTGGGCGGCAAGACCGTCGGCCTTTTTGAGGGCGACCGAACTGAGGTCGACCGAGGTCACGTGGTGGCCGAGCTCAGCGAGGAACACGCCGTTTCGGCCCTCACCGTCGGCTAGGCAGAGCACGGTGCTGGCGGGCGGAATCAGCTGAGCTTGATCGCGAAGATAGTCGTTGGGTTGATCACCAAAGAGGTAGTCCGAAGCGCCGTCGTATCGGGTGTTCCACACCTCTGATGGGGTCGCTGACTGATCCACCTGATCACATTAGGGCACCTCCGACTGGTTAGCCCAAGCCGTCGAGGAAGGCGCCCATGAGGTCGAGTCCGGTTGCGATGGTTTCGGTGTCGTAGGCGAACCCGACCCGGATGGATCGAGGGATTCCGAACGCATCACCGGGGGTCAACATGACGCCGTTGGCCGCCAGCATCGATGTGCAGAGGTCGTAGCTTTCGATGTTGGCTCTGTAGTGGATCAGGCCAACGGTGGCGGCAACCGGTGTTACCCACCAGACGTCTTCACGGCCCTGGACCCACGCGTCGACCACGGCCAGGTTGGCGCGGGTGATCTGTTTGCTTCGATCGAGAATCTTGTCGATGTTCTCCAATGCGACGCTGGCCAGCAGGTCGTCGATTCGGCCGACGCTAATGGTGTTGTAGTCGCGGTGGATGCTGACCGCTTCGAGGAACTCGGCGGGTCCTACGATCCACCCCAAACGCAATCCGGCCAACGCGTACGGCTTCGACATGCCGCCGGTGCTGATGCCTCGTTCGTAGACGTCGGCAATCGATTGGGTCATGCCGCTTCCGGTCTGGTCGATACCGCGGTACACCTCGTCGCACAGAATCCAGGCGCCAGCGTCCTCGGCGATGCGGGCGATGGCCCGAAGGGTTTCGACGGGCATGAGGCTGCCGGTGGGATTATTCGGGTTGGTGAGAACAACCAGTTTGGTTTCGGGCGTGACGAGTGCCGCGAGGGCTTCAAGATCGGGCAGCCAGCCTTGTTCCTCGGTGAGCCACAGTTCTTGCAGTTCGGCCCCGTAGCTTTCGGGAATGGAGTAGTGCTGCTGGTAGGTGGGACGGACGGTCACCACTCGGTCGCCCGGTTCGACGAGGGTCTCGTGAACCAGGGCGTTGGCGCCGGCGGTGCCATGGGTGATGAGCACGTTGTTGAGTGTTTGGTTGTCGAACAACGAGGCGACCACGGTGCGAAGACGGTCGCTGCCGGGAATGTCACCGTAGCTCAGCCGTGTGGACAGGATTTCTTTGAGCACGTCGTCGCGATCGCCCACCAGCTCGAGAAGTTCATCGACCGACAGCGAGGACACGCAGGTCTCGGCCAGGTTGTACGTGCAGTCGTTCTCGTACTGGTTCATCCAAATTTCGACGGCGAAGTCATCGATCTTCATACGTGCAATCTAACGAGGTGCCGAAACCCCGGCACGGGAGGGGTGTCCCCGAGGGTTGTGAGGACCTTTTTGACTGAATCCCGTTGGGCTGGCGACTTTTGGTGGGGCGCAACAAAGATGTGAGCCTGCAGACGTCGTGGGGATGCCTCTTGGGTGAGCCATGTGGGGATGCCGTGCGGAGAGAGTGCGTTGCGCCAACGTTGTTCGACGGCTCTTTGGGCGATCAGGATGATCTCGTTGAGTCGACGGTTGAGGGTGATAACCCGACGCTTTATTCGCCACACTGTGGTGGCGGCCAGTGGCCGGCTGATGGCGTATCGCCCCCAGCCGGTTCGTGTGACTCGGCCCCGATCGGTTTCGGTGTGCAGGGCATCGGAGATGGTCTTTGACGCCCGCCCTGGGATCAGAAAGCCGGCTTCGGTGATCGTGGTGGCCAGATCGGCGACCCGGTGGTTGCCGGAGTTCGTGTTGAGGTGATGAAGAAGCCAGTAGCGCAGGTCTCGACCGGAAAGTGTTCGTTGGGCGGGGTCGCCAAGTTCGATGCTGCTGAAGTTGATGTGGTAGCTCCCGGCCAGCACCGTGAGGGGATTGGGGCAGGCCGGAGCCGCCCGGAGGGGCGTTTCGGGGCTATTCAGCTGGCGCATAGTCTTCGTGCCTTTCGTCGTCGGTGCTCGGCGCGTTTCTCGGCGAGCGGTGTGGAGGGCAACGGGATGGTTGCGAAGATGGTTTGGTCCGGCCGGATCCAATACATGGTCCGATGTTCATCGAGCCGGATTGACCAGTTGTCGTGATGGACACGGCTGTGGTGGGTGTGACACAGCGGGATCAGGTTGCCGAGGTCGGTGAGGCCACCGTTTTCCCAGTACTGGATGTGGTGAATCTCGCATCGGGAGAACTCGACATCGCACACCGCACACGAGTGGTACAACACCGAGAGGGCGTCTTTCTGGGCATCGGTGACGGTGCGGCTCTTGCGACCCACAGCCAGGGGCTGACCCATTCGGTCGAGGTAGGTGAAGGTGACCGTGGCATCGCACAGCAACCGCTCGATCAGCGTGGCCGGCACATCGACACCGTTGCGGGTGCGGGCGACGGAACCATCGTGCGGTCCCGCGGCGAGGGTTTCGGCGTCGACCACGATGTTGACCGACGGCCGACCTTTGGCGCCGTTACCGGAGTCGATCAGCGAAACGAATGCCTGGGCGTCGAGCAGTGCGTCGTGGTGGATCGTCTCACCGGCATCTTCAGAGCGCTTCGCCAGTGAACGAGCCTCGGCTTGCAGGGCGGTGCTGATTTGCTCGCCGGTCAATGCGTCGAAGTTTCCGGATAACCGGAAGCGCCCATGAGCGTCGGTCCAGGACTTGACAGTATTGAGGTTCTGTTGGTCCTTGGTTTCGGTTTCACCGTCGTCCGAAAGCGATCGTTCGAGTCCGGCCAGATACCGGGAGAAGGCGGTGGGGTTCAACCTGGAGGCCTTCCGAACGAGAGACGATTGCTTACTGTCGAACGTTGATTGCCACTGCGAGTTGTGGCGCAGCCGATGGCGGACCGTAACGATGCGATCCAGGTTTTCTGCGGGAATCGACCCGCTGGCGAATCCCGCCACAACGTTGGGAAGGTGGGCGGTGAGCTCGCCGCGCCTTTGCACGCGGCGGCCACCGGAAGTGGACAAGCGGCCCGCAGTGGAGAAGACATCCTCACCCGAGAGACCACCGAGAAAGGACAACCTGGCCGACAGAAACACCGACTGCCCTTCGAGGTTTCGGATAGCCCGCTCGTTGCCTCGAATCAGGTCGATAGTTTCGGCCTCGTCGAGCTGATCGATGTCGGTTCCTGCCAGCCGGGCCACGTGATTACGGACCGCTTCCAACGCATCGGCATCGATGCCGTGGGTGGTGGGCGTGTCCTTCATGTCTTCTATCTTCGTTGAGGGGTGTGACAGAGTTAGATGTCGGTGTCAAAGGTGTTCGCTCCATCCGTTGAGAATGGGCAGGAACAGAGAATCGGCCGCACCTCCGTCTCGAAGCACCTGCACCCCGAGTGCAGTCAGTTCGGTATCGATCGCTATCGAGACCGTCGACTCGTCCTCGGCAACTTCCTCTACCGAGACCGACATCTCGAGTGCCTCAATCATCGCTGCGAGGCTCGGCGGATAGGTGGCGACGTCAACCGCGACGGTGAATCCTTCGGGCGGGGACCAATGGGTGTAGGTCTCGGTCCACGTCTCGCCATCGGGGTTGGTGCACCTTCGAACTAGGCCAACCCCTTCGCCGGACATCACATCGATCTTGTTGAGATTTGGTGCCACATCAGCGTAGATATCGAGGTCGGTCACCACGTCGAACAGCCGCTGGGCCGGCACGGCATAGGTGCGGGACCAGTGGAAGGTGTGGCTTGTTGTTTCGGTCGAGCCGTTGGGAATGTCAACTCCGAAGAAGCCGAGTGCTGCGGAGATCTGTCCGTCGTGGCTAACTCTGATGGCGTCGATGCCATCAACCAGCGTTGTCCCATCGGCGGCTGTCATTCGCCAATTGAACCGCGCCTGTCGGTGATGAGTATCGATCGGTGATGTGCGTTCGAAGGCAGCCCCCTCGAATTGGGTCATGACGCCCTCCATCATCGAAACGATCGCATCTCGACCTTCAGCTTCGGCAGCGCCGTCGCAGTAGTAGGCATCGTTGGTGAACGCTGTCTCCACAACGGCCGGTCTGTTAACAGTCGAGGCATTCCAGGCCGCGAAATAGTTGTTCACGATCTGTTCGAGGGTTGGGGTGTGTGTGCTCATTGATTGCTCCTTCTGGGGGATGGCCCAGAGTCGGGCCTTATCCAACTATGCGAGGGGGATGAGCGTCGGGCGATTACCTACCGGGTAAGCGGATAGAGCTCCCACGCGCGATAGCCAAGACACGATTACGGTGATCTCATGCCTGATCTCTCCGACGTTCGCAGCTTCCTGGCCACCGAGACGGGCTTGGCAACGGTGAGCACAACACAAGCGGATGGCCGGGTGCTGTCGAGCGTGGTGAACTGTGGCGTGTTGGATCATCCCATCACCGGGGCGGCCACCATCGCTTTGGTTTCTCGAGGCAACGCAGCTCGGTTGGGCCACATTCGCCGGGGTTCGGAAGTCACCGTGGCGGTTCGGCGCGGATGGAGTTGGGTCTCGGTTACCGGGCCCGCCGAACTCATCGGTCCGGCCGACATCTCTTCTGCGATTTCATCGGAGCAGGTAAGAGTCCTGCTGCGCGACATCTTTGCTGCTGCGGGCGGCACGCATGACAATTGGGACGAGTACGACGCCGCAATGATCGAAGACGGCCGGACCGCAGTGCT
>CALHFG010000096.1 GCA_938029215.1 uncultured Acidimicrobiales bacterium
ATGACTGAAGCGTTCGCCCATGACTGCGATTCGGTGACCGCCACCCGAGAACTCAATCAATCACACCTCGACTACCTGATCGCGATCACACATGGAATGCTCGATCTCGCAGCCGAGCGAGGAGAGATTCGTGTGGTCGACACTGCCGCCGTCGCTCGGGTGGTGGCCTCGGTTGGCACCGAGTTCGCACGAGCCGAGGTGATCCCTACCTTGAAGACCTCCCCCAAGCGGGCGGCCGACGAGATGGTCGACATCATCCTGGCCGGGCTTAGCCAGTAGCACTCATGCAGTCTGGTGCTGCAACGAATGCACTGCACCCGGCACCGGGTGTTGCAACGAATGCACCCGGCACCGGGTGTTGCGGGTCATGAGATCTTTGGTGCGTCGGCGGCGACGAACTGGGTTCGGAGTTCTCGCTTGAGAACCTTGCCGGTGGCGTTGCGGGGAAGTTCGTCGACTATGGCGATGTCGTTGGGAACCTTGAACTTTGCAAGCCGAGTGACGCAGTGTTCAACGACGGTCTTTCGATCGAGTTCGGCGTCGGGCTTCAACGCAATGACGGCCAGGCCAACCTCGCCCCACTTGTCGTTGGGTACGCCGATGATCGCAGCCTCGGCCACCTGGGGAAGTTGGTAGAGAACGTTCTCGATTTCCGCCGGGTAAACGTTCTCGCCACCCGAGATGTACATGTCTTTCCACCGGTCGACGATGTAGATGAACCCTTCGTCGTCCTCCTGTGCCGCGTCGCCGGTCTTCAGCCAACGACCCTCGAACGCCGAAGCGGTGGCGTCGGGGCGGTTCCAGTAGCCGGGGGTGATGTTGGGTCCGGCAACCCACAGCTCACCGATCTCGTCGGGACCGCAGTCTTCGCCCAGCTCGTTGACGATTCGATACTCGGTGTGAAGGAGCGGTTTGCCGGTTGATCCAATCTTGCGAAGCGCCTCGCCGGTGTCGAGGAAGATCGCGGCTGGGCTGGTCTCGGTCATACCGAAACCCTGTGCCAACAGGACGCCCTTCTCGGTCCAGCCTTCCATGATCGCCAGCGCACACGGGGCGCCACCAACGCCAGCGATACGAAGCCGCGACAGATCGGTGTCTTCGAAATCGGGGTGCTGCATCATGAACTGATACGGCGCCGGGACGGCAAAGAAGTGAGTAATGCCCTGAGCGGGATCGCCCAACACTCTGAGCGTCTCGCCCGGGTCGAACGTCTTCAGGATCACCACGGTGCCACCGGCGTGTAGCACGGGGTTGCTGTAGCAGTTGAGGCCGCCGGTGTGGAACAGTGGCAGCACGTTGAGGTGCACCGTGTCCAGCCCAATGCCACCGGGGATGCCGAGATTGACGGCGTTCCAGAAGTTCATACCGTGGGTGATCATGGCCCCCTTGGGAAGGCCAGTGGTGCCCGAGGTGTACATGATGGTGATCACGTCGTCGTGGGTGAGTACCACCCGCTCCACCGGGGAACCGTCGTAGGCGGCGATGGCCTTTTCGTACTCGCTCGACGCTGACCCGCCGTCGATCTCCAGGAGAGATCCGATCGAGCACAGCGTCTGAAGCTGGGCAGCTGAGTCAGCAAACTCCACATCGTGGACCAGCAGCATTGGTGAGCTATCGCCAAGGATGTACTCGAGCTCGGTGACGGTGAGTCGCCAGTTCAGCAATACGCAGATGGCGCCGGTTCGGGCGCACGCAAACTGGATGTCAAAGAACTCCACGCCGTTGTGAGCCAGCACGGCCACCCGGTCGCCTCGCCCGATGCCGAGCGAAGCAAGGTGGGCCGCCATGGCATCGATCCGTCGATCCAGTTCCCCGTAGGTGAAGCTGCGATTGGTGCCGAGATCCCGAATCGCTTCCTTGCTGGCCCGCTGGGCGGTGTGGGACCCGATCCAGTCATAGGCCCGCACGGGCCCGTGACCGACGGGTCGGGACGAGGTCATCGCTGCCAACTCATCCGGGTCGGCCACAAAAGATTCGTTGGAATCTGCTGTCGTAGTCATTACAAAGCCCCTTGTTTCGACGTTGCGCGAACCTAGCAGAGGCTTTTCTCGGGGTCCTCACGCGTGGCAACGCCACCGTGTTTCAGAAGGGGTCTTCGTGGCGAACCGTGTGCCGTCTTCGTAAGCCTTCTTGTGCCTTCGTTTTGGCCACGTGGCACGGGGTGCAATACAGCCGTCCGTTTTCGGGGTTGGTGTAGCCGCCGTCCTGCCATTCGATTTGATGATCAATCTGTTCGCCCGGTCTGTCACATCCCGGGGATCGGCACGTCTTGTCGCGGAGGACGACGGCGATGCGGGCGGCGCCGGTGAACAGGCGCTGAGTTCGTCCCAATTCCACTCTTCGGGTTGTTGAGTCGAGGACGAACCGGGCGACTCGATGTTTGAGTGCCAGGCGGAATGCTTCTCGAGGTAGCAGGGGCACCCCAGCGGTGGTTCGGCACTGGTAGCCGGGTTTGAACACGTCGGCAGGGTCTGAAACTGGTGCGTCTTCGCTGGCGATCCACTGGCTGTACTTGTCGGCTTCTCGG
>CALHFG010000097.1 GCA_938029215.1 uncultured Acidimicrobiales bacterium
GACCGACGACACCCTACGCATCGATCTGGTGCTGTGCCACGCCCGCGGTGGCTACCTCGACCAGGTTCCAGACTCGGTCAATGTCGTCGACCTCAAGGTCTCTCGTATCGCAACCAGTCTTGTACCGCTCGCAAGGTGGCTGCGAGCTGAGAAGCCAGATGTACTGCTTTCGGCATTGGTTACCGCCAATATCATTGCCAGCTTCGCAGCGCTGGTCGCCCGATTCTCAGGCCGGCTCATCCTGGCCGAGCACAACGACTTCGCGACCGCACTCTCAAGCGCGACCAACCGTCGGGCGCAAATTGCACCAGCGTTGATTCGCCGCGCCTACCCACGCGCGGACCGGGTCATCGCCGTGAGCGAGGGCGTCGCCCGTGGCCTGTCCGAATCGGTTGGACTCAAACCCGATCTCATCGCCGTCGTCCCGAACCCGGTAATCAATGACGAGGTGAAGGAGAAGGTCAACGGCACGGCAGACCATCCCTGGTTCAACGACGGCGAGGGTCCCGTGGCACTAGCGGTCGGGCGCCTCCAACAGCAGAAGAACTTCCCATTGCTCATCGACGCTATGGCGCACATGGATCGCCATCACAACCTGCGGCTCGTGATCCACGGAGATGGGCCTGATCGTGCTGCGCTTCAGGAGCAGATCGAAAAGAACGATCTTGCCGATACCGTCTCGCTCGGAGGCTTGACAAGCAATCCGTACGCGGCGATGCGTGCCGCCGACATGCTCGTGATGTCATCGAGTTTCGAGGGCCTTCCGACCGTTCTCATCGAGGGTCTGTTCTGCGGCACTGCGGTCATCTCAACCGATTGCCCGTCCGGTCCCCACGAGATTCTTAATGGCGGCACGTTCGGCACTCTCGTCCCGATGAACGATGCGCACCGCCTCGCCGAGGCAATGTCGAATGAAATCGTGAGCCCACGAGACCCGAACCCACCCGAGTCCTGGTCGCCCTACACCGAACACGTCGTTATCTCGAAATACCGGGCGGTGCTTGGTCTCTAGGGGAATTCGCCTTTGCGATCTCGCTAACCGTTGCCCTTGAACAGCGCGTTCTTCACCATCTCGTGAATCCCCTGCTGATGCACCTTGGCCTGGTCTTCTCGGTATTTGAGAACGGTGCCCAAGGTGGCGGCGACGGTGTCGTCGTCTAGCTCCATTCGGCCCAGTGCCGCCAAAGAAAGACTCCAGTCGATGGTCTCAGCGATTCCGGGCGGCTTGTACAAACCAAAACCGCGCATCGCTTCGGTCATCGCAGAAACTTGACGGGCCAACGCGTCGCTGACACCGGGGGCGCGCATTTTCACGATCTCGACCTCTCGCTCGAACGACGGATGCTCGACCCAGTGATACAGGCAGCGGCGCTTGAGCGCGTCGTGCACGTCCCGAGTTCGGTTGGACGTGAGGATCACGATTGGTGGCTGATCGGCGTGGATCGTGCCGATCTCGGGGATGGTGATCGTGTAGTCGCTCAATGCTTCCAACAGGAAGGCCTCAAACTCATCGTCGGCACGATCGATCTCATCGATCAGAAGAATCGGTCTGGGCCCATCAGTAGGGCTGAGCGCTTCTAGCAGCGGTCGACGAATCAGAAAGCGTGGATCGTAGAGCTCATTCTCCAACTGGTCGACGTCGCCTGCGGTGGCCCGACCGGTCGCCTCCGCGGTTCGCAAATGAAGGAGTTGGCGGGAGTAGTCCCATTCATAAACGGCCTGAGAAGCGTCGATTCCGTCGTGACACTGAAGCCGAATCAACGGACCCCCGGTCCATCGACTGAGCACCTTGGCTACCTCGGTCTTGCCGACGCCTGCTTCCCCTTCGAGAAACAGCGGCCGCTTCAGGGTGAGCGCCAGGTAGATGCTGGTCGCCAGCCCTGTGTCGGATAAGTAATCGTGGTCGGCCAAAGCCTGTTCGACCTCTGCCACACTTTGCGCCTCACCGATCGCTCCAGCCATCCGCTCAATCTAGTGCCCGCCGGCGGCCGACCCCCAGCCCGAGACCGTGCGGATGCGAATCGGGTAATTGTGCCTGACCAGCCCCTTTTCCATGGTGCCTCGGCGAAGCGACCGGTACTTTTGTTCAAGAGTGACTACGTAGAGTGATGGAGATTCACGAAATGAAGAAGACCCTTGCGGCAACGGCGATGTCGTTGGCGATGGTTGCCGGAACGGCGACTGTTGCTTTGGCCAATGACCCGATCGACCCTGTTCCCCTGGCGGGTACGTTCCTCTACGAACTTGATTTCAACCCCTACGACGGCTCCGGGGTGAGCGGCAAGGGTTCACTGGTGGTGCCGGATGCCGGTACTGGCGGCCCAACGCTGTCGATCGAGATCGACAATCTGGCACCGGACACCAAGTACAAGGTCCGCTTCGGCGGACCCGAAGACGCAGACTCCAACTTCACGAAGTGTTCTCGTGGGCCGGGTGCGCTCGGGCCACTGAATGGTGACAACAGCGAGTTCCAGATTGGTGGCGCATCGCTGGACACCGGCCCCGAAGGCGTCCTGCGGTGGGACTACGACGTGATGGCACCGTTCACCGGGGACCGCGTTCTCGAGGTGAACAACGGTGAACCCGTCATCGTCGTCACCGAGATCAACGCCAATCAAACCGAAGGTGACATCGTTGCCTGCGCCGAGTTGGGCGGCATTGGAAACGCACTACCTAACCCCACCGATCGCGCCTACCCGGTCGCGCTAGTCGGCGGTCAAAACCCTGTGCGGGTCAACGGCAGCGATATCACTGCTCGTGGCCAGGTCAATCTGATCGGCACCCGGGTCACCTACGACATCACGCTCACGGGCGACTCGCTCATCGACTCTGGTGCCGGCCTCCAGAACCACATCGTGTTGCTTCGCAGCACGTCGAGCTGCGCCAGCACGATCGACACCGCCATGAGTCAGTCGGTCGCCGCGCTCACAAACTTCCGTCGCTCAACCGAGGCACCAAGCGTCAAGAGCGACCTAATCGACATTTTCCCCCGTAGCCCAATCAACTTCACCGGCAAGCAGCTGAAGATTCAGGGATCGGTCACACTCCCAGGAGTCAGCGGCAGCAACTTCGGAAACTACGGCATCGTTGTCCTAGGTCTTGAAGAGGGCGGGCTCGATCGGCCAGCGAATCTCAACGGCCTGCAAAGCCGAGAGGCCACACCGTCGGCATGCCTCACCCTGGTCGACAAGGCCAGCGAGGTGGGACCCCCTGCTCCAGTGACGGTCGCAGAAGCCGTAACTATCGATGAGCTCACCAAGGCAAGCGACTTCCGCTCATCGCCAGACAACAAGGGAACCGATCAGGAGATCATGCGCCTCTACGCTGCCTTCTTCAACCGGACACCGGATGTTGCCGGCGTCCAGTACTGGATCAGCGTCAGCAAGGGCCAAGTCGACGGCAGGACCTACACCACGAAAGAAATCGCCGAATTCTTCGAGCCAACCACCGAGTTCCAGAACTCCTTCGAGACCGTCGGAAACGCCCAGTTCGTCGAGACCGTGTACTCCAACGTGCTCGCCCGCACCCCCGAGGCTGAGGGTCTTGCGTACTGGAACGACATCTTGAACGGCACGAACCTGAGCGGCGCCAACCCGGAAAACAAGCAAGCAAAGAACCGAGGCGAGCTGGTTTTCTTCGTCGCTATCAATGACGAGTTTGTAAACCGGCTTCCCTACAGCGCCGGCTGATCCTTCCCCGAGCCGAAGCCGGCCGACGGCTTGGTGAATGGCAGGGTCACCGTGAAAGTAGCGCCCTCGCCGGGAGCCGATGTGGCATAGATCGATCCACCGATTCGTTCCACGATTCGACGACAGACCGAAAGACCGATGCCGCTTCCGGCGTACTCGGTCCGAGCATGGAGCCTTTGGAAGGGCGCGAAGATCGTGTCGGCAAACTCCTGTTCAAAGCCGATGCCATTGTCGGCAAAGGTCAGGGTGTGCCCAGCATCGTCGGTCTCGGCGTGGACGGATAGGCGAGGCACGACACCCTCGCGACGGAATTTCAAGGCATTGCCGATGAGGTTCTGAAAGAGCTGCCGCATCTGCGTCTGATCACATCGGACGGTAGGGAGATCGCCGAGACATATGACTGCCTCGGCCTGCTCAAACGCAACCTCGAGGTCCGAGAGGACCGAGTTGGCAACTTCGTCTAGATCTACCTCCACGATGTCTCCGCCGCGACTGTTCACTCGTGAGTAGTCGAGCAGCGAGCGAATCAGCTGTTGCATTCGACCAGACGCCGATGAGATCCGCTCCAAATAGTCTTGGCCACGCTCATCTAGTGAGTCGGCGTACTTGTCTCCAAGGCGTTCAGAAAACGCCGAGATCTTTCGCAGCGGTTCTTGGAGATCGTGGCTTGCTATGTGAGCGAAGTCCTGTAGATCGCGGTTGCTTTCGGCCAAGGCGTTGTTGGCCGCCCACAACTCCTCTTCATAGAAGTAGTGATCGGTTCGATCACGGCCGATTCCGGTCACAGCAACCAGCACTCCATCTCGGTCGAAGTACCCGTTGTACACAACCTCCATGTGCTGGTCGCCCACCTGAAACTCGACGGAGGCCGTACGATTCTCCTCCGTTAGACCCTCCAAGATCTCTAAGGCAGTTCGCGCATTGGTCGCGCTGAATTCGGCGATATCTCGCCCGACCGCGTCGGCCAAGGGGGTGTCTCTGAGCGAACGCCACGCGGCGTTGGCATACAAAATGATCCCTTTCGGATCCAGAACGAGCAAGGGATCTGTGAGGTCTTCGATCATCACCCAGAACGGGGCTTCATGTTGATCAACCAATCCCCCAAGGATTCGATCCCCAAGGTCGGTCTGGCCAAAGACCTGACGAAGCGGTGCAAGGACCGGGCTAGTGGTGAACATGTTGAGCCTCCAGGAGTTCGGTGAGTTCGGCCAATGCGACCGGTTTAGAGAACAGATAGCCCTGTCCGTAGTCGTAACCGAGACGTTTAACGGCCTCGTGTTCGGCCTCGTCTTCAATGCCCTCAGCCACGGTGTACAGGTTCAAGCTCTCACCGATGGCGACGATCGCTCGCAGCAGACCCTCGCCTGCACTGTCGCCGTGGCGCGTTACAAATGAGCGGTCCGCTTTCAGAGAGTCCAACGGCAGCAGGTGAAGATAGCTGAGGGAGGAATAGCCCGTTCCAAAGTCATCCAGTGCGAGCTTCACTTCCAAGTCGCGGAGTTGATTCAGCACCGAGATAGCTCGGTCGACGTGGCCGACCATGACGCTCTCGGTCACTTCGATCGTCAGAGAACCCGGGACTAGACCGGTCTCCAGCAAGAGGTTTCGAGCGGTCTCCACCAGCTTGTCGTCTTCAAGCTGTCGGGTACTGAGGTTCACGTTCACCCGAAACGGAACTCCGAGCCGTTGCTGGAGCTCGGCTGTTTCAGTGACGGCCCTTTGCATCACTGAACGGCCGAGCTCTTCGATCAAGCCCGCATCCTCGGCCACTGCGATAAAGACGCTGGGCGGAACCGAACCACGATCCTTGTGCGTCCAACGGGCAAGGGCCTCAAAGCCGGTGATCTGGTTCGTCGACAGGCAGATGATCGGTTGGTACGCCACGCCGACGCCGTCTTCGGCAAGCGACGCTCGAAGGTCATGCTCGATACGCATCCGCTCGATCGACGCGTCATGCATCGAATCTTCAAAAATCGCCATGCGGTTCTTGCCGGCCGATTTCGCCGAGTACATCGCCACGTCAGCGTTGCGGAGAAGGTCGTCGACACTGATGTTGGGATCGAACCCCAGCGCCACTCCTGCGCTTCCAGAGGCCACCACGGGAATCCCGCCGACCTCGACCGGTTCGTTGAGCGACTGAATCAGTCGGTCAGCGACCTCGCCTGCGGCTTGGGCCGAAGCCACCGAATCCAGAAATACGGCGAACTCGTCGCCGCCGAGTCGAGCCACGACGTCGCTGTCGCGTACGCACTCGACGAGACGCTTCGAAACGGTCATGAGCAGCTCGTCGCCCGCTTCGTGCCCAAACGTGTCATTCACCAGCTTGAAATTGTCGAGATCAACAAAGATCACCCCGGGCACTCCCCGCCCGGAGTCGTATCGAAGAAATCTCTCGGCGACCTTCTCCTTGAGGAGGGTCCGGTTGGCCAGCCCGGTAAGCGGATCGTGAAAGGCCTGGTATGCAAGCTTGTCCGACATCGCCTTGCGTTCGGT
Organism: uncultured Acidimicrobiales bacterium; assembly: GCA_938029215.1. Taxonomy (GTDB): domain Bacteria; phylum Actinomycetota; class Acidimicrobiia; order Acidimicrobiales; family SZUA-35; genus JABDIY01. The sequence continues at coordinate 6,183 of CALHFG010000097.1, forward strand.
CACGTCGCGCACGATGACGCTCCAGAATCGCTGGTTGGCGGACACCCATGAACTCACGGTGAGCTCAACCGGCACCAGCCGGCCGGAACGATGGGTGACGTGAGCCTCGATCGCCTTTGAGTTCACCGACTCGGTGTTCTCACCGGTGAGCCCGCCACGTTCGGTTATTCGGTCGATCGCCCCCAACAGCCTCGACGCGCTTGCAGCGGTGAGAAAGTTCAGACCCGGCTCACCAATCAGGTTCTGGCCCGGCCGGCCCATGAGTTCATGTCCGGCCCGATTGACGGCGAGGATCTTTGCGTCGTTGTCGAGCAGGACGATGCCATCGGTTGCGGATTCGACCACCGAGCGGAAGCGTGCTTCGGAGTCTCGAAGGCTGGCCAGAACGGTTGCGCTGTCGATCGCGTAGCGAATAGACCGCTCGATTGTCTCGGCTTGAAACTGACCCTTCACCAGGTAATCAGCGGCTCCCAGAGCCATGGCCTGCCGGTCGGCTGCACGGTCGGTCTGACCTGTGAGCATGATGCAGGGAAGGGTTCGATCTGCCTGCGACAGGTGACGCAGCACGTCGAGGCCATTGTGAGCTCCCAGACGAAAGTCGACGAGTGCCACATCGAAGTTTCCCTCCAAGGAGATTTCACGCAGCTCGGTGAAGCTTCGACACCACGTGACTTCGTAGTCGCTTCCTTCGACGTCGTCGAAAGTCTCGACTGTGAGCAGGTAGTCGTCCTCGTCATCCTCGATCATGAGGACTCGAATTGATTCTTTTGTCATCGCCGTTTTCCCTCTCTTCCGAAGGGCTAGTCGCCCACAGGGAGCCGCACCGTCTCGAGCCAGTAGACCCGCAGGCAATCGAGGATTCGTACCAATTCAGAGAACGACTCGGGTTTGGTGATGAAGGAGTTAACACCAAGCTGGTAAACCTCGGCGACGTCCTCCGCGGAGCTCGAGGTCGTGAGGACCACCACCGGGAGGTGCCGTAGCTGGGGGTCAAGCCGGATCTCTGCGAGCGCCGCTTTGCCGTCTTTGCGGGGCATGTTTAGATCGAG
>CALHFG010000098.1 GCA_938029215.1 uncultured Acidimicrobiales bacterium
AACCTGGTCATCGTCGCACGCGATCAAGCCAAAACCGAAGCGACCGTCGATCGAATCAAGGCCGCAACCGGCAACGCCAACATCAGCTACGTCCTCGCCGATCTCGGCAAACAGGACAACGTCCGATCCGCAGCAGCTGAGATTGGCAACAAGCACGAGGTCATCCACACACTCATTCACAACGCAGGAGCGCTCTTCCCCGAGCGCCGTCGCGCAGACAACGGCACCGACCTGGCGGTGGAACTTATGGTAGCGGCACCGTTCCTACTCACCGGCTTGCTTCTCCCCCAACTGAAGGCGGCCGGCCCCGGCCGGGTGCTCACGATGAGCTCCGGCGGCATGTACAGCCAGCCGCTCAGTGTCAGCAGGCTGGAGATGACCGATGAGGACTACGGGGGTGCCGCCCAGTATGCGCTCGCCAAGCGAGCCCAGGTCGTCCTAAACGAAATGTGGGCCGACAAGATCGACCCGTCAGAAGTTGTGTTCCACGCTCTTCATCCGGGGTGGGTCGACACGCCCGGCGTGAGCGAAGCACTTCCGGGGTTCTCCAAGATCCTGGGACCGCTGCAACTCCTGCGTTCACCGCGGGAAGGAGCCGACACCATGGTGTGGCTCACCGCCGACGACCGTGCCCTGGAGTCAACAGGCGACTTCTGGCATGACCGCGAGATTCGCCCCACCCACAAGATTCCCACCACCAAGAGCAGCGACAGCCCCGAGCGCCGTCGCCGCCTCTGGCAGTGGTGTGAGTCTCACACCAACTTCACTCTGTCGTAGGGGTAGCCCGATCAGCGACGGAGCTCGATGGGGTCTGACCCCATTCGGTTAGCCGATATTGCGAAGGTCTACAACGAAGACGAGGGTCTCGTTGGGCGCAATCACGCCACCAGCTCCCGCGGCGCCGTAGCCGAGAAGAGGAGGAATGGTGATCCGACGACGGCCGCCGACCTTCATGCCAGCGACGCCTTGGTCCCAGCCCGCGATCACCATGCCGGCCCCAAGGCCGAACTCGAAGGTGGAGCCACGGTTCCAGGACGCATCGAACTCGGCGCCGGTGGACCAGCTGGTGCCGACGTAGTCGACGCTGACCTGCATTCCCGCGCCAGCCTCGGCGCCGTCGCCGACGACGATGTCCTCGATCTGGAGCTCGGCGGGCGGATCGCCAGCGGGGATGTCAATAGTTGGGCGTTCGAAGACGTCAGTCATGCGGCCAGGCTAGCGATCGTACGATCGTCCCAGGTCGACTCTGCTCGGTCTACGCAGACTGGATAGCTTTCCAGACCTTCTGAGCACTGAGAGGCATATCGATGTGCTTCACACCCAGATGGCTCACGGCATCAATGACAGCGTTGTGGATAGCCGAGGTCGACCCGATGGTGCCCGACTCGCCAATGCCCTTGGCCCCCAAGGGATTGCGTGGCGTCGGGGTCTCGGTGTTGTGCGTTTCGAAATTGATCAGCTCAGCTGCCGACGGAATGGCGTAGTCCATGAGGTTCGAGGTGATCGGCGTGCCGTACTCGTCGTACTCGACGCCTTCAAACAACGCCTGGGCGATGCCCTGGGCAATGCCGCCATGCTGCTGGCCGGTGACCATCATCGGATTCAGGATCTTGCCGCAGTCATCCACCGCAACGTGACGCAGCATCGTGGTCTCACCGGTGTCGGTGTCTACCTCGACCAACGAGATGTGGGTGCCGAACGGGAACGTTGCATCTTGGCCGTCGAAGTCGTGTTCGAAGAACAGACCGGGCTCCATGCCCTCGGGCAGCTTTGACTCGTCGTTCGCCGCGGCCGCCAGATCACCCCAGCCAATGGCTGATGCCGGAACACCGGCCACCTGCAGGCCGCCATCGGACTTCACGATGTCGGTCTCGGCTGCTTCCAGCATGTGGGCGGCCAACTGCTTGGCCTTCTCCATCACCTTCTCGGCCGCCACGAACACCGCCGAACCACCGGCCTGAAGCGACCGAGATCCCATTGTGCCTGAACCCTTCGGAACCAGATCGGTATCGGACTGGTGAAGGGTGACGTTCTCCATGGGGATGCCAAGCACATCGCTCACCAACATCGAGAAGGCGGTGTCGTGGCCCTGGCCGTGGCTCGACGTACCGACCTTGGCGGTGGCGGTACCGTCGGGATGGACATCGACCCGTCCGTACTCCACATGGAGGCCGGTAGGGGCGGTGATCTCTACATAGCTGCAGACGCCAATTCCCAGTTGCCGCGGGTCGCCGCTGGCGCGACGAGCGGCCTGTTCGGCTCGGCGCTCTTCGTATCCGATCTCTTCCATCGCGCGGTCGAGGGCAACGAGGTACTCGCCGTTGTCGTAGTTACTGCCGCCGTGGGTGGTGAGCGGGAACATGTCGGGAGTGAGAAGGTTCTTGCGGCGAATTTCGATGGGATCGATTCCCAACTCGGCGGCGGCAAGGTCCATTACGCGCTCCAGAAGCTGGGTCGCTTCGGGGCGGCCCGCGCCTCGGTAGGCAGCGATATGGGTGTTATTGGTTGCGGCCGACACTGCTCGATACCGCAGCTCAGGAATCTTGTACGGACCCTGACACATCAACTGGGTGAAGAAGGTCAGGAATCCGCCAACGGCGGGATATGCACCGGTGGCGGCGTTGGCATGCATGTCGAGCCCAGTGATGACGCCGTCGTTCGTAATGCCGAGACGAGCGGTCAGGACCATGTCGCGGCCCTGAGCCATGGCGACCATGTTCTCGCTGCGAACCTCGGTCCACTTGACCGGCTGGCCCAACACCTGGGCGAGCTTGGTGGTGATCATGAACTCGGTATAGGCGCCAGCTTTCGAACCGAAACCGCCACCGACAACCGGGGCCGCGACCCGGACGTTGGCCGGATCGAGATCGAGCTGTCCAACGATCGCGTCGCGCACCGCAATGGCGTTTTGGCTGGGGATCCAAACGGTCAAGTGGCCGTCGTCACCGGGCACGACGAGGCACCCGTTGGGCTCCATCGGCACACCGGCGAGGCGCTGGGAATGCACCCTCGCCTCGACGACTCGTTCGGCATTCGCAACCGGGTCGTCTTCGACACCGTTGTTGGTCTCAAAGACCACGTTGCTGCCGTGATCTTCGAAAAGAATTGGGGCGCCCTCAGCCAAGGCCGCCTCTTGATCTGTCACCGCGTCGAGGGGGTCATAATCGACGTCGATTTGCTCAGCTGCGTCGACCGCCTGGCCACGGGTGTCGGCAACCACGACAGCCACAATGTCGCCCACGAAACGAACCTTGCCAACGGCCAGCGGCGGCCGGGCGAACACTGGATCAAACATCGGGAAGCCGAGGAAGGGCTTCATCTCGAGATTCTCTGCCGTCCAGACTCCGCGAACGCCCGGTTGATCAACGGCGAAGCTCGTATCGATCGAGGTTATGCGGGCGTGAGCGAACGGCGAGCGCAGAAAGTGCACGAACCCCACCCCCGGAACGTCCATGTCGTCGTAGTACAGGTCGGTGCCCAGCAGAAGACTGGGATCCTCCTTACGCAAGACGGCGTTGCCGAGAAGAGAGCCTTCAACATTCGTGACGTCAGTCATGCCCGTCATTCTGGCCCAAAGTCACCCCTGGGTACGAACTGAACTGACAATTGGCCGGCCCGCCAACCCGGAGCGTGCCCCGGGCCGGCGGACAGGAATCAGGTGGCGTTGTATTCGGCCACCATTGGACCCGTTTCCCGGATGTTCTCCTCGGACTCGGAGAACCAAATCATCAGCTCGGCTCGCTTGTATCCATCGGCCAAAACCTGAGTCCAGTAGTCGAACCCTTCCTGGTCGAACTCACGGTTCAGAACGTTTTGGTAAATGAGCTCAACGAACTGTCGATCGTTCACGCTGCCGTAGGTGTTTACGAACTCGGTAGAGGTCGCAAAGTAGAACGATGCTTCGGCCAGCGGGATCTGACCGTTACCAACAGTCAGCCAGTAGTTCAGGCCCTCCGCGTCGGGTAGGCGACGGAAGTAGGCGAGGTACAGACGGGTGAACTGGTTGCGTCGTGCCGTCGGGTCCGTCAATACAACCGGAGTGCCGGTGCCACCATCGCCGGGCGCTACCGACCCGGGGGCTCGAAGGAATGAAATGGTCTCCATCGAAGTGCCGAGCACCTCGTTGCTGTCAGCTGCGAGCCAGTCATCCAGGATCGTGGCGTGCAACTGGCGGAAGTCGACCGTCGGGTTCATGTTGCCCTGACGGGTGAGGTTGGTGAGCGACGGACGCTCGCCATACATCCCACCGATCACGTTGCCACCGATCGCCATGGCCATACCGGCCGCGCCGTGGTCGGTTCCGGCCGAATCGTTGTCGTGGACCCGGCGACCGAATTCCGATTGCACCATGATCACGACCCGGTCATTCCAGGCTGGATCCAAGGTCTCATAGAACACCCGGATGCCTTCATCGAACTCAACCATTCGGTCGGTGTGCTGTTGGGGTTGGCCGCTGTGGGAATCGAACGAACCCCAAAGAGCGGAGAAGACTCGGGTGCCGAGGCCCGCGTTGATCAAGCGGGCGATGACCTGCAGGCGTATGGCTAAGGTCCCCTCCGCCGGTGTGGTCGGATAGAGCGGTCGCAACTGGGCTGCCAGATCCAGTCCGCTCGCACCCGAACCACCCAGGGCGGCACCCCATTGACCCAACTCGTTTCCGCCGGCGAACGCCCGGAGGGTCGCATATTGACGCTGGTCGGGCGCGTTGTCGCTCACGTTGAACAGTCCTGAGACTCGCCGCGGGAGAGCGGTTGTCCGAGGCTGACTGCCCAGCATGTGAAGCGGGATCGAAGACGACACCGTGACGCCGGGAATTGGGATGTCGCCGGGGAGGCCATCCATGTAGCGACCCAGCCAACCCGAGGTAGGGACACCGTTGATTCTCCCGCTCATAAGCCGGGCCATCGACGTGAAGTGACTGAGGTCGTCGACCGGTTGTCCCACGCCCTCAATCACTGCAACCTGTCCAAGGTCCCACCGCTGCTTGATGGTGGTCAGGTTGGGATTGAGAGCGTGGTTGTCGCCGAGGACGAGCGCGTCCTCGGGACGAATGGCGACCCGTGGTCGCTGGTCGTAGTAGGCGCCGTCGTTGATCGGGATGACGGTGTTGAGGTAGTCGTTGCCACCTCCCATGGTGATGGACACGAGGATGCCGTCGGCAGAGCCGGTGGGCCCGGCGGCCGCAGCTTGCACCAGGTCGGCGTTCTCGAGCAGCATCCATGTGGGGATGCCGGCGAGCGCACCGGTCACGGCGGCGGCCTGGAGGAAACCTCGGCGGCTAAGACTGGAGTGATCCTGTGGAGCAGGGGTGGAGAGTGCGGAGACTACTTGTTCGGTCGTGGGTTCCATATCAGGCCAACTGGAATTCGGGGGTGAGCAGGGAAAGGAAGACAAGGCCCGTCGGTTCGGCCCAGCGGGAAGTGGCTCGTTCGGTTTCAACGAAGCTGTTCAGCGCAGCCCGGGTCCGGTCAGACACCTCGAACAGTCCGAACGTGTCGAGAGCTCGATTGACACTTTCTTCAATCGTGAGTTCGGACGAGTCGGCCAAGAAGTCACGTTCGTTGGCGCGCCATCGCAGGTTGCTGGCGAAGCGGGCCTTTGACCACATGGCACTACTGGAAATCCAGTAGCCGTTCTGTTTCCAACCGGCCACGTTGGGTGGGTCATACATCGACTGGCCCATTTCACCGATGTACCACTGCGGGTCAATATCGGCGCTGGTCAGTCCGGTGTGGCGCATGGCGGCCACGGTGAACTCGATCGGGCTGCGGACCAGAGCGTTCTTCGCTTGGGCGCTTCGGAAGTTCGGATGCATGAAGATCGCTCGAAGGAGCGCATCGGCTCGCATGCCGCCCCCGATGAGAGCGTCGGCGAGTGTTTCCAGAATCGCGTTTTCAGGATTCGGGTAGGCGAAGAAGCTCCACATCTTTCCGGCGATGAACTTGGCCGAGTCGCGCTGCTTTGGGCCAAGCATGATGTGGGTGATGATGTCCGGGCCGTTCCAGTTGTTGGTGACACCCATGAAGGTTTTGAGGTCGTTGTCGTGCTCGTCAGCGTCGAACACGTACTCCCGGGGATTGGAATCCCACCGGTTCAGACCGTGACCGGTCCAGGCACGAGCGGCTGCTTGCACGTCGTCCTCGGTGTAGTGCCCCTGACCCAGCAGGAACAGCTCCATGAGTTCTCGCGCGAAGTTCTCATTCGGGCTGCCCTTGCGATTCTCGTCGTTGTCGAGGAACAACAACATTGCGGGTTGGATCGCCATCGCCTGATAGAGCGAGACGATGTCGCCCATTCCGCTCGCACGGAACAGCTGGATCTGGTCAAACATCAGGTAGTGCTTGTTGACCTTGTCGAGGCCGCTGCAGAGAAGGCCGTGCCAGAACAGGGCGACCTTCTCTTGAATTGGCTTTGGAACGGTGCGAGCCCGCTCAAACCAGAAGTGGGTCATCCCGATGTAACGGTCGCTCCACGACGTGGTGTCCTCGTTGAGATTTGGCGCGCCCTGGGTGACCGGAGGATTGGCCGAGATGTCGAGAACACTGTCTACGGCCTCGGCCCAATCAAGGGCGGCGAGAGTTTCGATTTCGCTGCGTGTACCTCCAAACCCGCTGCGGCGGAGAAGGTGGGCAACGTCGGAGAAGTCTGACGGCATAGTCCGCTTCTTCGACCCGTAGGCCGATCGAACTTTAGGGATAATCTGTTTGACCCAGTTCAGCCTGCTCACGCAACAAGCGCCGCGTTGTTTCCACGCGCTCCCCTCATACTGGGTGGGTGTTGCTTGTTCCCTGCCCCACCTGCGGCCCCCGACCAGCCAATGGGATGACGTGGAGTGCAGACCGAATGACCGCTGGCTGGATCGACGAAGAGTGGCACTGCCACCACGGCTGCGGGGAGTACTTTCGACTACAAAGAAACACGATTACCAACGAGTTCCGCCCGGCGAAGATGCCATCTGAACAGGAAAAAGAGAAACAACGATGAAGCTAGGAACCATCCGCACCGAAACCGGAACTGCTGCTGCTCTCATCGACGATGGGACCGTTGCTGAGCTCAGCTACGTGGATGCTGGCCACGCGTTGCGAGCCGCTCCTCTGGGCACGTTGGGTCAAGCTCGCACTGGGATCGAGCTCGGGCTAGACGAGGTTTCGTTTGCACCGCTGGTGCCGAACCCATCCAAGATCGTTTGTGTCGGGCTGAACTATCGGGATCATGTCGAAGAGATGGGCCGAGAAGTTCCGAGCGCCCCAACCTGCTTCGCCAAGTTCTCCGGCGCACTGATCGGATCGAGCGACGATATTGAGATTCCTTCGCCGGACGTGTCGGCTGCGGTCGATTGGGAAGTCGAACTCACCGTCGTGATCGGATCGTCGGTTCGTAACGCCTCATCGACCGCTGCGTTGGACGCCATAGCTGGCTACACGGTGATGAACGACATCTCGATGCGAGATTGGCAACGGCGCAGCATCCAGTTCTTGGCCGGCAAGACCTGGGAACACTGCACGCCCCTGGGGCCCTGGCTGGTGGGAACCGACGAGTTGGGAGACGGCTCTGGGCTGGACGTTGCGTGCGAGGTGAACGGCGTGACCAAGCAATCGTCGAACACCGACCATCTCATCTTCACTGCGGTCGACCTGGTTCAGGACTTGTCGCGTGTCATCACGTTGGAGCCGGGCGACATCATCGCCACCGGAACCCCCGGAGGTGTTGGAGCCGGCCGCGATCCCCAAGAATTCTTGAAGAGCGGCGACGTGGTCACCACAACAATCGAGGGCATTGGATCCCTCGTTAACACCTGCCGTCAGCAGTAGGGGCGACCCCTACCGAAGGCTCACCAGGTCCCGGTTAACCTCATCGATCGTGCGCACGCCGCTGAGCGCCATGGATCGTTCCAGTCCCGAGCGGAAGAACTCGATCACATGATCGACTCCTCGCTCCCCCGCTGCGCCGAGACCGTACAAGTACGGCCGGCCGATCGAGACCGCGGTCGCTCCGAGCGCGACGGCCTTCAAGATGTCAGATCCTCGTCGAACTCCTCCGTCGCAGATGACGTCAGCCTGATCTTGGACCTCCTGAGCAACCGGTTCGACCAACGAGATGGGGCTGGGGGCGCCATCGAGTTGCCGCCCGCCATGGTTTGACAACGCGATTCCTTCGACTCCCACCGCAACCGCCTGTTTCGCATCGGCAACCGTCTGAACCCCCTTCAGAACGATCGGACGGTCCCATTGGGATCGCAGCCACTCGACGTCTTCCCATGACAGGGCCTGGGTGAATTGAGTTCCGATGTAGTCCGACAGCGAAACCGCGCTGGTGCCATCGCCATCTCGCCCAGCAACGTTGGAGAACGTGATGGCACCGCCCCGCAGAAAGTCGAGGGTCCACGCGGGGTGAATCACCCCGTCGATGATCGTGTCCAACCCGATCTTGGGCGGAAGGGTGTAGCCCCGACGCACATCGCGTTCGCGTCGACCCAGCACCGCGGTGTCTACGGTGAGAAGAATCGCTTCGTAATCTGCCTCACGAGCTCGCTGGAGCATCTCTGACACCAGCCCACGATCTTTCCAGGTGTACACCTGGAACCACTTTGGACCTGGGGCGGCATCGGCAACGTCTTCGATGCTTCGGGTGCTGAGCGTGCTCAACCCATACGGAATTCCGGCGCGTCCCGCGGCCCGAGCAACGGCAAGCTCGCCCTGGGAGTCGGCGATTCGGGTGAAGCCGGTGGGCGACAACAACAGTGGCATTGGAATTTTTTTGCCGAGCACCGTGGCGGATAGATCGATGTTGCTCACGTCACGCAGAATGCGCGGCTTGAATTCGATCCGGTCAAAGTCGCCCGAGTTGCGGGCCATCGTTACTTCATCTTCAGCGGCACCGTCGATGTAGTCGAAGACGCCACGGGGCAAACGGCGCTTCGCGATCTTGCGTAGATCCTCAATGTCAGCGGCTCGATCGAGCCGTCGCGTGACCGAGTCGGTCTCGATCGACTTGAACCGCACGACCGATCTGAATGTTTCGATCATCTTCGCTTCGCTGAAGTTCATACCTGCCGATGGTAGTAATGGAGTACGGCGACACAAAGCGACGACGCTCGTGCCGACGAAAGGACCACAATGTCATCAGTAAACGACCAGCTCTCCAACATGGAACTCTTCCGAGGCCTCAGCAAGGCTGACCTCAAGAAGGTCCGGCAACTCATGACGCCGACCACCATCAAGGCTGGCAAGGAATTCATCACCGAGGGCGACCCGGGTCGCCAAGCGTTCCTGGTGCTCAGCGGACGCGCTACGGTCCGTCGGGGATCCAAGATTCTCACTACGGTCGGCGCCGGCGACTTCCTCGGCGAAATGAGTGTCCTGACCGGCGATCACCGCACCGCATCGGTTACCGCAGAAACCGACCTCGAGGTAGAGGTGCTCAACCGTCGCGAGTTCAGCAGTCTTCTCGACGAGCAGCCTCGGATCGCCAAGAAGCTTCTCATGGGCGTCATCAACCGCCTCCGAGAGCTGGAGCCTGGGCTCGTCGGGTAACGGCGATCGAAGCTACAAATACAGGGTGAAGAAAAAGCCGCTTCTCCCCCTCTCTGCCGCAGCCGAGGCGTTGCTGCCAGCAGCCGACGAGAGCGTCAGATGCTCAGTCCATGCTGCGTCGATGGACCTCCACCCTGCGGGAACTGCGATCTCGGCGCACTGCGTCATTCTGGTCGACACCCCCGCGCCCTGGCCTAAGCCGGTCTTCAATCACGAACATCTAACCGGTGTCGGCGGCAAACTCGCCGATGCCGACGGACACCCGATTCGGGTCTTGGCCTCCGCCCCTCGGTTTGGCAAGGACCTTATGGCTACCGCGTTTCGCCGGATAGGCGACTCGACCGTGGCAGCCGAACTTACCTTGGGAGATCGCACGGCCGCCGAAGCGGTCACCGCCTTCAGCAATACCGCCGATCCCCGCCTGGTGGAAGGCGCAACCGAAGTGTCAGCCAATGCAATCCTCGTCTGCACCCAGGGCAGCCACGACATCTGCTGTGGTTCTGAGGGAGCTGCGCTCGCCGGCAGAATCACCGCCGACTACCGACTGGCCGGGTTCACCCTGTTCAAGGTTTCTCACACCGGCGGCCATCGCTTTGCACCGACCGCGATGACCTTTCCTGATGGTCGAATGTGGGCGTTCGTCGATGTAGACCAGCTATCTGAAGCTCTGAATCGGACCGGTCCAGCGGCCGACGTCGCCCCGTGGTGTCGGGGTTCATGGGAAGCGCCCAACCCACGCTGCCAAGCTGCTGAAGTTGCTGCACTCGCCCACACCGACTGGCCCGGTGGCGCGGCGTCGTTCGAGGAAATCGACGACGACATCGTGCGCGTGACTCGAGATGACCGGACGGTCGATGTGCGAGTCCAGGTTTCCAGAGATATCCCGGTCATCCGTTGCCGGGCCGCCGGCGGACTACCGGCGAAACCTTCCAAGGAGTTCTCGGCCACGGTCGTCGTGCCCTGACCTATGGTGGGCCCATGAGCCGGCCCGAACTTCCATCCATTGAGAATCAGGGTGATGAACGAACTCTGCTCGTTTCATTCCTCGACTACTACCGGGCCGATCTTTTGGATCGTGCGTGGGCGATGTCGACCGAGCAACTACAGATTTCGCTCGCCCCTTCTTCGCTGACCCTTGGCAATCTTCTCACGCATATGGCGTGGGTGGAGCAGCATTGGTTCCGTGGCCGGTTCGATGGCGAGGAGCTAGCCGATCCGTGGCCGATGCTGGACTGGTCACCGGGGAACGATCCGGAAATGGCGATTGCGGCAACGTTGAGCGCCGACCAAGTTCTGGATCTGTATAACTTCTCCATCGACGACTCTCGCCGCCGGATCGACGCCGCCCGGTCCCTTGACCAGCTGTCGGTTGAATCGCGGGAGGACGAAGAGCCCTGGAATCTCCGGTGGATATTGCTTCACATGATCGAGGAGTACGCCCGCCACTGCGGGCACGCCGACCTCATCCGAGAGTCGATCGACGGCGACAAAGCCCGCTAACCGGACCTACAAACCGAGCGCTGCTCGAAGCGAGGCGAGCATCCGGTCGTTCTGCTCCGGCGAGCTGATCGTGATCCGTACGCCGGTGTCTTCGAACAGTCGGGTGACTACGCCATCTCGTTCCATCGACGCGAAGACGTCGTTGGAGCGTTCACCCAAGGGCAGGTACATGAAGTTGGCTTGGGTATCGGGAACCTCGACTCCCCAACCTCGAACCTCGGCGACAACGCGGGCTCGTTCGGACACAATCCCCTCGACCCGGGCCAAGATCTTGTCGTGGTGAGTGACGGCGGCGATCGCCGCAGCCTGAGATGCCATGTTGACGGCGAAGGGCAACTGGGTCTTGTCGACAGCGGAAATGATCTCGGGGTCGCCGATTGCGTACCCAACCCGCAAGCCGGCCAGACCTTGGGCCTTGCTGAACGTCCGGGTAACGATGACATTGCGGAACCGAGGCAGGATGTCGGTGACGGTGTTGCCGAAGGACGGCTCAACAAATTCGAAGTACGCCTCGTCGATCACAACGACCACCCGTTCGGGCACCATGGCGCAGAATTCTGCCAACTCGGCGGTGGACAACACCGTCCCGGTCGGGTTGTTTGGGTTAGCGATCATGATCAGCTTGGTCTTCTCGGTGATCGCATCCACCAGGCCGTTCAGATCGGCGGTGTAGTCGATGAGCGGCACCGTGACCGGAGAGCCGTCGAGCAGCTTGGTGTAGATCGGGTACACCTCGAAGGACCGCCATGGGTAGAGAACCTCGTCGCCAGGATCGACGTACGCGCTTACCAGCCGATGCAGGATCGCCGAACTTCCGGCTCCCACCGTCACGTTCGATGCCGGGACATCGACCCAATCGGCAATGACCTGACGCATATCGGCAGCCCGATGATCGGCATATCGGTTGATGCCGGCGATGACATCGCTGACGGCCGCCACGATCTCGGGGATCGGTTCCATCGGGTTCTCGTTGGACGCCAGTTTGATGGCATCGGAGATTCCCAGTTCGGCCTCGGCTTGTTTCGCCGACTTGCCCGGCTTGTACGAGGGCATCAGCGAAACGGCGTTACGAGGGCGACCAATCGAAGTCATAGTTGCAGCGTATCGACTATGCCCGTCCAGATTCGAACC
>CALHFG010000099.1 GCA_938029215.1 uncultured Acidimicrobiales bacterium
CGGATGGTCGCCGAAGGGGGACTGAGCTAGTGAGTCGATCGGTCGCGTTTCTTATTGCGGCGATCGTGGTGGCCTGTGCCGCCGCTGGGCTCTGGGCGCTCGAACTCACCGATACCGACTTTGGTGTGACTGCTCTCGGTGCCGACCGGGAGGAGCCCAAGGTCGCCGGAACCACGGTCGTCGCCGCCGCACCCACCACAACAACGCCGGCCCCGACCACGACCACCACTACCACTACCGTCCCGCCCTATGACGGGTGGGTCGATCCGGCGTCGTCGGGTCAGCCATGGTCCGAACTCGGAGCGGTCGAGGGTCTCCTCACGTTCCGCGGCAACCCCACCCGATCGTTCTATGGGCGCAACGTACCGGCCGACCCCGTCGTGGCCTGGACTCACGACATTGGGTGCGCTAACTCCTCAGTTGGAGGGGTGCCAAAGATCTGGTGTGGGTCGGGTTGGACCGGGCAACCGGCTGTCTTCCAACCTCCCGAGAGTGTCGGGGCTGATCCCGACGCATGGTGGCTGGCCTTCGGTGGTTACGACCGAAACGTCACCTTCCTCGATCCACTCACCGGCGACGAGGTCTACGGACCGTACGAAACCGGGGACATCATCAAGGGCTCGATCACGATTGACCCCGACGGCTTCCCACTCATGTACACCGGTAGTCGCGACAACAACTATCACGTCGTCGCCATCGACCGGCCCGAACCCACCGCGCTGTGGAAGCTGAACGCAGATGCGGTGAAACCGGTGAAATGGAACGACGACTGGGACGGCAGCGGCTTGATCATCGACGACTACCTGTTCGAAGGTGGCGAGAACAGTCGGTTCTTCATCGTGAAGCTCAACCGGGGGTACGGCGAGGATGGGCTCGTCACGGTGGACCCCGAGATCGTGTTCAGCACCGAATCATGGGATTCCGATCTGCTGGCGGTCACCTCTAACGAGCAGAGCATCGAGAACTCGGTGGCTATCAGCGGTAACACGGTGTATTTCGCTAACTCCAGCGGGCTCGTTCAAGGATGGGACATCGGCTCGGTGAAGGAAGGTGGCACCCCCGAACGCGTCTTCCGGTTCTGGGCCGGCGAGGACGTTGACGCCTCCATCGTGGTCGACGATGAGGGCATGCTGTACGTCGGTGTCGAGTACGAAAAGGGCCGTACGCGGGCCCAGGAACTGGGACAGCTCCTCAAACTCGACCCTTCCAGGCCGGATGATCCCTTGGTGTGGAACGTTCAACGCAACAGCGGAATCTCGTCTGGAGTCTGGGCGACCCCGGCGCTCTACAAAGACGTCGTGGTCTTCGCCACCGACGACGGTGAATTGCTCGCCCTCGACCGGCAGACCGGTGACATCCGCTGGTCATTTGAGATCCCGGGACCAACATGGCAGAGCCCCGTGATCGTGGACGACACCCTGATCCAGGGCGACTGCCTTGGCACGATGCACGCCTACGACGTTGCCGATACAAACGCACAGCCCACCGAGCTCTGGAGCCTGTTTCTGGGCGAGGGATGCCTCGAGTCAACACCTGCAGTTTGGGATGGAGGCATCTACGTAGGCTCGCGCAACGGAACCTTTTACGGGTTGCGCTAGACGATCAACGCGGCGCGGATCGATGCCAGAGCGCGGCGGCCTCGGTCCGATTACGCACATGCAGTTTCGACATGATGTGAGACACGTGCGTCGTGACGGTGCGAATCGAAATGAAGAGCACATCTGCGATCTCTTGATTGCTTCGTCCCAGCGCAAGCTGTTCGAGGACTTCGGCTTCTCGATCGCTTACCGGCAGATCGTGCGTCACGTGAAGGCGGTGCAGACGAGCACGCAGCTGATTGGCGGTTTCGGTATTGCCCGAGTCACGAGCGATGAGAGCCTGCAGGGAGAGAACTCGGACGCGTTGGTCGAATGAGAGATCGAGCATTTCGGTGCCCAGTTTGTCGATCAAGATCTGTTCTGCCTGCTCAGCGTCGCCCGCCTCGCGAAGCTCGTTCGAACGGGCGATCAGGGCGTCGATGCTGAGCAGCTCTGGTTCCGGCCGCTCCACTGGCAGAACGCTAGAGAGCGTGCCAGCGGCCCCAAACCATTGCATCACGAACACCTCTTTTGAGCTATTGGCGGCTAGTGCAATCTGACTAGTAGGTATCAAAATTTGCCACCGGAAGGCCGCTAGTTCTAAGCGATTTATCAGTCTTGGGTGCTCGATACGTATTTGTGCCGATGACAGACGGCGTTCATTGCCTCACTGTCGTAGAACGGTAGAGCGGCGACTGCTCAATTCTGGCAGGCGAGAGCGGCATCTCGTGACTTCGGTCTCGCCCTACCACCGAACCTTCCTCACGCGGACGCCAGCGGAGTCGAATTGCCTGTCGATCTTGACTGTGACGATCGTTGCCGCGCCGAGGGAAGGTGGGTGGCCGGCCCTAGAGTTATGGGTTCGATCTACGAAGGCCCATGATGTTTGACAACCTGCACTCCGATCTCCTCGATGGGCTCACGAAACTCGGCTATACCGAGCCGACCCCTATTCAGGCTGAAGCGATCCCGCTTCTTCTGAAGGGGACCGACATGATCGGTCAGGCTGCAACCGGAACTGGCAAGACCGCAGCGTTCGCACTGCCGATCCTCCAGCGCCTCGCCGAGGCCCGCGATGCCGGGACCCGAGTTGATGGCCCGATGGGCTTGATCTTGGCCCCCACTCGTGAACTGGCCATGCAGGTCTCACAGTCACTCAAGGACTACGGCAAGCCCATCGGTGTCCGTGTGGTTGCTGTATTTGGTGGACAGCCCATCTATGGGCAGATCAAGGACATCCGTCGCGGCGTAGACGTTGTCGTAGCCACCCCCGGTCGTGCACTCGATCACATCGGCCGACGCACCCTGGACCTATCGACAATCGAAATCGTTGTGCTCGACGAGGCCGACGAAATGCTCGACATGGGCTTCGCCGACGATCTCGAAGCAATCCTCAGCGAGCTTCCTACCGAACGTCAGACCGTCCTTTTCTCGGCCACCATGCCTCCTCGGGTCAACTCGATCGC